>JADLHI010000213.1 GCA_020848895.1 Hyphomonadaceae bacterium | reverse complement strand
GCGATGGCCTTGGTGAGATGGGTCATTGGGGAAACGCAAGCAGTCGCATGAGGATGATGTTGACGATGAGCAGCGGCAGAGCCGTTGGAATCTGCGCGCGGATGACGCCGTTCAAAGCCGATTTGCGATCGGGCAGCTCAAGCAGGTTTGCCGGCACGACATTGAAATTCGCCGCCATCGGCGTCATCAGCGTGCCGCAGAAGCCGGCGAGCATGCCGATGGCGCACACACGCGCCGGATCGCCACCGAGCGCCGTCACGACGAACGGCAAGCCGACGGCGGCGGTCATAACCGGAAACGCCGCGAACGCATTGCCCATGATGATCGTGAAGAGCGCCATGCCGACGCAATAGGCGATGACCGCGAGCGTTCTGGAGTCTTCAAGGCCTGGAATATATTCCGAGAACAGCGCGCCGACTTGTTGACCAACGCCGGCCGCCAAGAACACGGCGCCGAGCGAAGCCAGCATTTGCGGCAAGATCGCCGCCCAGCCAACAGCGTCGAGCAGGCGTCTTGCTTCCTGGAGCGGCGCCAACACCGGCGGGCGAAACCACACCACGCAAACAAGAACGGCGATCAACGTGCCGAGAATGAGTGAGATCAACGTGGCCTGCGCCGGATCGATGAGCGAAGGACCCCAATCGGTCTCCTTGGCGATGAGCGTGCCCGCAAGAGCGACGGCGGGAATGATCAGCGCCGGTAGGAACAGAACGTCGCCGCGGCTGAGCGCGCTTTCACGCAGCTGTTCACTCGTGGTTGTCGCCGGTTTGCCTTGACCAAGCCCGATGGTCGCGACCAGCACAAGCCCGAGCGCAAGCAGGCCGTTGCCAAGATCGCCGAGATAATTGCCAGCTAGGAAGCTGGTTGCGAGCAAGCCCCAGAACAGGAAATTCCAGAGGCGGCGCGTGTTTGCATTGTCGAGCAATGACAGCAGCGATACCGCGGCGAAGAAGAAGCCGACGAGGATGTAAACGAGTGGAAGCGTGATCATTGCGCCGCCTCCGGCGCTTTTGTGCTCAGCGTTCGCTTGAGCCGTGCGTCGAGCAGCCAAAGCCGCACAGAATGGATCGTGAGCGCGGCGATCGCCGTGGGGATCGCCCAGACGGAGAGCTGGAGCGGTTCGACCATGATGCCGTTCTGCTCAAGGAAGCCCTTGATCAAGAGGATCGAGGCAATGGCAATGAAGATATCTTCACCGAAAAAGAGAGCGATATTGTCGGCGGCGGCCGAGTGGGAGCGGATGAGGAAGCGTTCACGATCCGGCAATACGCCGAACTTTGCCTCGGCGGCGCCTTCCGCCATAGGCGCCACCAGTGGGCGCACCATCTGAGGATGCCCACCCAGAGAGGTCAGCCCGAGCGCGGCCGCGATCTGGCGGACTATGAAGTAGACCCAAAGCACACGTCCCACGGTCGCGGCTTGGACCTTTGCGATCAGCATGCGCGCGCGCTCTTGGAGGCCGCCGCGTTCGAGCAGTCCGATCGCCAGCAGCACGAACCAGACCATGCTGACATAGCGGCTGTCGTTGAAGGCCTTGCCAAACGACGCCAGCGTCGAGAGTGCGGCTTGATACATCACTTGCGCGTCTGCTTGCGGCGTCCATGCCGCGGCGAGACCCGTGGTCAACACCGCCGCCATAACCACAAGCAGCGGGTTGGCGCGCAGCACGAAGCCCAACACCACGACGCCGATGCCTAGAAGTACGAGCATGCTTCCCCCAAGAGCTTACGCTTTGCCGTAACCGCCGCCGCCCGGCGTTTCGATCACGAACACGTCGCCGGGGTTCACCTCGGCTTTGCCAGTCGCCGCAAGTTGTGTCACCGACCCATCGGCGCGTTCAACGCGATTGACGCCAGCGGCGCCATCGCCGCCGCCGTTCAAGCCGAATGGCGCAGTGGTGCGCCGATTAGCCAACATCGCCGCGGTCATTGGCTCGCGAAAGCGGACGCGCCGGATGGCGCCGTCGCCGCCCCTGTGCGCGCCAGCGCCGCCGGAGCCGCGCCGAACGCCGAAGCGCTCAATCAAAACAGGAAAGCGGGTCTCGAGAACTTCCGGATCGGTGAGCCGTGAATTGGTCATGTGCGTTTGCACCACTGCCGCGCCATCGAAGGAGGGGCCGGCGCCGGAACCGCCGCAGATCGTCTCGTAATACTGGCGCTTCTCGTCGCCGAAGGTGAAATTGTTCATTGTGCCTTGCGACGCGGCCATCGCGCCGAGCGCTCCATAGAGCGTATCGACGACAATCTGGCTGGTTTCCACATTGCCCGCCACGACAGCCGCGCCGCGTTTGGGATTGAGCAGCGAGCCGGCCGGCACGACGATCTCGATCGGGTTCAGACACCCTTCGTTCAGAGGGATATTGTCGTTCACCAGGGTGCGGAAAACATAGAGCGTCGCCGCGCGGGTGATCGCCAGAGGCGCGTTGAAATTGCTCTCTTGCTGCGGGCTTGTGCCGGTGAAGTCGACGCGTACCGTTCGCGCTGCATGATTGGGCGTGACGGTAACGCGCACGGTGGCGCCGCTGTCCATTTGGACCGCGAACGCGCCCGGCCTCAACGTATCGATAACGCGCTTGATCTGCTCTTCGGCGTTGTCCTGGACATGGCCCATATAGGCGGTGACGCCATCGCGGCCGTAATGCGCGACGAGACGCTTCAGCTCCTCGGCGCCGCGCACGACCGAGGCGATCTGCGCTTTCAGGTCCGCGATGTTGCGATCGATGTCGCGCGCGGGGTGCGCGCCGGAAGCGAGGAGCGCGCGCGTTTCCGCTTCAAGCAGGCGGCCGTCCTGCACCAGGAGGAAGTTTTCGATGAGCACGCCCTCATCCTCGATGCGCCTCGAATCCGGCGGCATCGAGCCAGGCGTGATACCGCCAATGTCAGCGTGATGACCGCGGGCGGCGGTGAAAAAGGCAGGGCGTGCTTCGCCATCGAGAACGACCGGTGCGATCACGGTGATATCCGGCAGGTGCGTGCCGCCAGCATGCGGTGCGTTCAGCATGTAGATGTCGCCTGCGCGCATCGAGTCGCCCCGTTGGCGGATGATCTCGCGGACGCTGTCGCTCATCGAGCCTAGGTGCACCGGGATGTGTGGCGCGTTGGCGACGAGGCCGCCGGTTTCGTCGAACACCGCGCACGAAAAATCGAGTCGCTCCTTGATGTTGACGGAGGCGGCGGTCGTCTGCAGCGCCAACCCCATCTCTTCGGCGACGCCCATGAAGCGGTTGTTGAACACTTCAAGCAGAATCGGGTCGGCATGTGTGCCGATGGCGCTGCGTGCGATGTGGGTGGTGCGCGTGAGGATGAGATCGCTGTCGTCGCTCATGCGCGCGCGCCAGCCGGCGTCGACGAACGTTGTCGCGCCTTGTTCGAGGATGAGCGCGGGGCCGCTGGTCTCGAACCCGGCGGCGAGCGCGGCGCGCTCGAACACCGGTGCACTGTAAATGGCGCCGCCGGCGCGGAGTGAGACACCATTATGGACCGCCGGCGTCTCACCGGCCAACGCCGGAGCCGGCCGGCGAGACGCCGGCGGTCCATAATTGCCCCGCGCCACTGCTTCGGCGGAGAGCGAACCAATCACAATAGCACGCGCTGGATCGACAAAGCCGAACCGCGTCCGATGCTCCGTCTCGAACGCGGCCTTGAGCAAAGCAGGCTCCGCAAACAGGATCGGCAGTGTGGAATCGGCGCCGTCATATTTGAGATTGGCGGTGATGATCGTTTTGATCTCGCCGGCCTCAAGCGTCTCCGCAGCGCGAAGCGCCAGTGCTTGCGCGCGCCGATTGAGGTCGCGCGTTTCATCGAGCTTCTCCTCGACCGTTTCTTCCGCCACCGCACGGACATCGGCGAGCCCGATGCCCCAAGCGCTCAGCACACCGGCGAGCGGGTGGAGCAATATCGTCTCAACCCCGACGGCATCGGCGACCGCACACGCATGCTGCCCGCCGGCGCCGCCGAACGCGACGAGCGCGTATTCGGCTGGATTATAGCCACGCTGGATCGATATCTTCTTGATCGCCTCGGCCATGCTTTCGTTGGCGATACGCAGGAAGCCCTCGGCCGCTTCT
>JADLHI010000212.1 GCA_020848895.1 Hyphomonadaceae bacterium | reverse complement strand
TTCATCACATCGATGATGTCGTAGGCCTTCTCTTTGTCGACTGGGGGGAAATCGAACGACACACGGCGCGAGCCTTCGGTCGGCGCCCCTGCCCGCGTGTATTTGCCTGATAGGAAGCCGCCGGCCAGCGGACTCCACGGCAGAATGGCGAGCTGCTGATCCTTCGCCAGCGGCACAACTTCACGCTCAAGATCGCGCCCCGCGATCGAATAATACATCTGCAGCGACTCGTAGCGCGCCAGGCCGTTGCGCTCAGAAATGCCGACGGCTTTCATGATCTGCCACGCCGCGTGATTGCAAAGCCCGATGTAGCGCGCCCGTCCCGACTTCACGACTTCATCGAGCGCCTCCAGCGTTTCTTCCAGCGGCACGGCGGGGTCGAACGAGTGCACCTGGTAGAGATCGACATAGTCCAGATCGAGCCGCTTCAAGCTCGCGTCGATCGCGTCGAACACGTGCTTGCGCGATAAGCCCCAGAGATTGGAATTGGCGTAGCGGCGTTGCGCCTCCGGCGTCTGCGCGCCGCCATAGGCGCCCATGCGGCCGAACACTTTGGTCGCGATCACAAGCTCGTCGCGCGGCAAGCCCTTGATCGCTTGCCCCGTCACCTGCTCCGACAAGCCGTTGGAATAGACGTCCGCGGTGTCGATGAAGGTGACGCCCTTATCGAACGCGCCCGTCACCAAAGTTGTGACCGCATCTTGCTGCAGCGCGCCGACGACTTTCCAGAAGCCGTCGCCGCCGAATGTCATGGCGCCGAGGCAGATTTCAGAAACGGCAAGGCCGGTGCGGCCGAGTTTGCGATAGCGCATGGGAGGATCCTTTAGGTGACGCCGTTGGCGCGGAACCAGGCGAGACAGCGCGCCCAGCCGTCAGCGGCGGCTTCCGCATTGTAGCTCTCGCGATAGTCGGCATGGAAGCCATGACCGACGCCCGGATAGACGACGATCTCCGAATGCGAGGGATTGTCCGCTGCGTTCAAAGACGCGCGCATCTGTTCAACGCTTTCAAGCGGAATGCCGCGATCGTTTTCCGCGTAGAGGCCAAGCACCGGCGTCTGCAGCGTGCCGCCAATGTCGTACGGCCATTGGCGATCCTCATCCGCGCCCCAGCTTCCCGCCGCCGGATGCACGAGCCGCCCATACCAGGCGACGCCCGCCTTGATGTCTGGGAAGCGCGCCGCCGCCATCCAGACGACCGTGCCGCCCCAGCAGAAACCGGTAATGCCGATATGGTCGTTCGAGAACGACTGCGCCTTCAGCCATTCGATGGCGCCATTGGTGTCGCCCATCACCTGTTCGTTGTTGGCCGTCCCGACAATATCGCGGATCGCATTCATGTCGGTCATCGGGGCCGGATCGCCAGCACGATCAAAATAATCCGGCGCGATCGCGACATAGCCTTCGCGCGCGAAGCGGCGGCAGACATCCTTGATGTAATCGTGGATGCCGAAAATCTCATTCACGACGATGACGCACGAATGGCGCCCGCGCCCGCTAGGCCGCGCGACATAAGCGGGCAGCGCATAACCGCCGGCGCCGGTGACGTGCACGTCTTCAGTGATCAGTTCATCACCGGGTGTGGTCACAGGACTTGCGCACGAAGAGAGCGCCGCCGTCGCGTAGCCTGCGAAGAAGAGCGAGGCCGCCATGGTGCGGCGCGTGGGCGGGAAATTGCCTTCCGGCGTGTCGAGTCTCATGCGCTTCGTCTCCTCCAGACACGCGCCCGACGCGCGTCCCCTTGCGCGTGATGTGGAGCGGGCGCAGGCTTTCGGCCAGAGCAATTCTAGTGGGGACGTCTGTATGCGTGGGTTTTTGGGGTTGGCCGCGTTTGCCGCGGCGTTCGCACTTGCGGGACCGGCCATGGCCGCCGCCCTGCCGTTCGATCCGGACGTGGCGACGCGCGAGTGGCTCGCGACCATGAACGAGGCCACGCGGGCGCGGTCGGATTCTTATTTCGAAGGCGGCTACTGGATTCAATTCGTTGGGCCGCTGATCGGATTTATCTTCGCTTTCGCGTTCCTTCAGCTTGGCTTTGCCAAGAACATCCGCAGCTGGCTCGAGAAGAACGTGAAGATCTACTTCTTCGTCGTTGTGCTTTTTGCGCTTGTCTACACGCTAATCGGCGCGGTGCTGAGCTTCGGCTGGGATTATTGGGTCGGCTTCGTGCGCGAGCACGATTACAACCTGTCGACGCAGAACTTCAGCCAATGGTTCGTGCAGTATCTACAGGGCTTCGGCCTCAGCCTGCTGATCGGCTCGCTTGCCATTGGCATGCTCTATCTGATCATCGCCGTCGCTAAGAAGACCTGGTGGATCTGGGGCACGATCGCATCGCTCGCGTTCGTCGCTGTCATCGGCATGCTGGCGCCGGTCTATATCTCGCCGATCTTCAACGACTACAATCCGATGCCGCAAAGCGCGCTCCGTGAGAGCGTCTTGCAAATCGCGCAAGCCAACGGCGTACCGACGAATGACGTGCTGGTCTATGACCGCTCGCGCCAGACCAACAGCGTCAGCGCCAATGTCTCGGGCTTCGGTGAAACCACGCGCATCTCGCTCGCCGACACGCTGTTGCAGCGCGAATCCCCCGGCGGCGTCCGCGCCGTGCTCGGCCACGAGATCGGCCACTACGTGCTGCAGCACACAGTTTCGCTTCTGATAATGAACGCACTGATGATCGTCGTTGCGTTCGGTCTCGCAAATTTCCTGTTCAACTGGCTGTCGAAGGACGAGCGCTGGGGCATCCGCTCCGTCGCCGATCCGGCGGGCATGCCGCTGCTTTTCTCCGTGATCGGTTTCATCTTCCTGCTGGCCACACCGATCAGCAACAACATCACCCGCTTCCACGAACTCCAAGCGGACATGTTCGGCCTCAACGCCGCGCGCGAGCCTGATGGCTTCGCGGAATCGGCGCTGCTGCTCTCGGAATATCGCAAGATGGAGCCGACGCCGTTCGAAGAATGGTTCTTCTACGATCACCCGTCGGGCTACGCGCGCATTCACATGGCGATGGTCTGGAAGGCCCATCACATGGCGCTCGGCGACATTCCGATGGGCCCGGGCGGGCCGCCTCCTGGCTGGGCGCCTGACTTCGTGACCGGTCACCCCGATCCGCGCGCCGTTGGCTACACCGCGCCAGGCGAAGAAAGCGGGGCTGCGCCGGCTACGACGACGCCTGCTCCGGCAGCGGAGGCGCCGGCGACGACTACGGAACCGTCACCCGCCGCACCGTCAAATTAAGCCGGCCGCCTTTCGGCAACAGGCGCGACGTGCCGTTCATGATGCGATCAACGCCATGATACGCACGTCGCGCCGCGCCGCCGAGCATGCACACATCGCCTGACGCCAAGCGCACGCTGCGCGTCGGGTCGGAGCGCAAGCTGCCGCCGATCCGAAACATCGCCGTGTCGCCGAGCGAGATCGACAGCACCGGCGCATCCCATGCGTCCTCATCGCTATCGACGTGCAGCCCCATGCGGGCGTCGCCTTCGTAGAGATTCACGAGACACGCTTCTGGCGGCGCGCCGTAACCGCTCAACGCGCTCCAAAGCTCCAACACCTTCGGCGGCATCGCGGGCCATGGGCGGCCCGTCTCCGGATGTGTCGCCTGATAGCGATACCCCTGCTCCTTATCCGTCACCCATCCCAGCGGACCGAAGTTCGTCATCCGCACGCTCATCGGCGCGCCAGATTTCGGCATGCGCGGAATATAGAACGGCCCTTCCCGCATGCGCGCGAACACTTCATCACGCAGCGCCTCTTGGGCGGCGCGATCCAGGAGGCCAGGCCAAAGCCGGAAGCCGTCGAGGTCTGAGGCGGGACGGGGCATTTCTCCAGCGCCTATGTAGGTGTTCGGTTTCTTTTTTGTTCCGCCGAGAAAGTTGAGCCAGATCAAGGCTTCTTGACCTCTGCACTATTTCCCTGCGGCGAATGAGGATAGCAGGCCTGAAAGCCTTGCACCTTGTGGTCGATACACCACATGAACCCGGAACGAGGCGGCTTGGAGCTTGGGACGGGGCGCTGAGTCGTTTAACCGCTTGTTTGAAGGAACAGGACGCGCGCTTCGCGGACGCCAGCATATGGGTCCACAAGACGAAACCGCGCCGCTGAGAAAGGAACGAGGACTACAAAATGGGCAAAGTTATCGGCATCGACCTCGGCACGACCAATTCGTGCGTCGCCGTGATGGAAGGCGGCCAACCGAAGGTCATCGTCAACGCCGAAGGCTCGAACACCACACCGTCGGTTGTCGCTTTCACCGATAGCGGCGAGCGCTTGATCGGCATCCAAGCCGCGCGCCAAGCCGTCACCAACCCGACGCACACCTATTACGCCGTGAAGCGCCTGATCGGCCGCTCGGCTGACGATCCGATCTCCAAGAAGGACGCCGATCTCGTCCCCTACAAGATCGTCAAAGGCCCGAACGGCGACGCCTGGATTCAAGGCCGCGACAAGCAATACGCGCCGTCCGAAATCTCCGCCTTCGTGCTGCAAAAGATGAAGCAGACGGCCGAGGATTATCTCGGCGAGCCGGTGACGCAGGCCGTCATCACGGTTCCGGCCTATTTCAACGATGCACAACGCCAAGCCACCAAGGACGCCGGCAAGATCGCCGGCCTCGAAGTGCTGCGCATCATCAACGAACCGACGGCGGCGGCGCTGGCCTACGGCCTCGATAAGTCGAAGGACAGCGGCACCAAGACGATCGCCGTCTATGACCTCGGCGGCGGCACGTTCGACGTTTCTATTCTGGAAATCGGCGACGGCGTCTTCGAAGTGCGCTCCACCAACGGCGATACGTTCCTCGGCGGTGAAGACTTCGACGTCCGCATCCTCAACTACCTCGCGGACGAGTTCAAAAAGCAGAACGGTGTCGATCTCCGCCAAGACAAGCTCGCGCTGCAGCGCCTGAAGGAAGTCGCTGAGCAAGCGAAGAAAGAGCTGTCCTCGCGCACCGAATTCGACGTTTCCGTGCCGTTCATCAGCATGGACGCGAATAGAAACCCGCTTCACCTCAACATGAAGCTGACGCGCGCGAAGTTTGAATCGCTCGTCGACGATCTCGTCCAAAAGACCATCGCGCCGTGCAAGGCGGCGCTGAAGGATGCCGGCCTCTCCGCTTCCGACATCAAGGAAGTGGTGCTCGTCGGCGGCATGACCCGCATGCCGAAGATTCAGCAGGTCGTGAAAGAATTCTTCGGCCGCGAGCCGCACAAGGGCGTCAACCCGGATGAAGTCGTGGCCGTTGGCGCCGCGATCCAAGCCGGCGTTCTGCAAGGCGATGTCAAAGACGTCGTTCTGCTCGACGTCACCCCGCTCTCGCTCGGCATCGAAACGCTCGGCGGCGTGTTCACGCGCCTGATCGAGCGCAACACCACGATCCCAACCAAGAAGAGCCAAATCTTCTCGACAGCGGAAGACAACCAAAGCGCCGTGACCATCCGCGTCTTCCAAGGCGAGCGTGAAATGGCCGCGGACAACCGTCCGCTCGGCCAGTTCGATCTCGTCGGCATCCCCTCCGCCCCACGCGGCATGCCGCAAATCGAAGTCACCTTCGACATCGACGCCAACGGCATCGTCTCGGTCGGCGCCAAGGATAAGGCGACGAACAAAGAGCAGAACATGCGCATCCAGCCGTCAGGCGGTCTCTCCGACGACGACATCAAGCGCATGGTCAAGGAAGCCGAAGAGCACGCCGGCGAAGACAAGTCGAAGCGTGAGCTGGCGGAAGCGAAGAACCAAGGCGAAGCCCTGGTCCACGCTACCGAAAAGCAACTCCAGGAGAACGGCGACAAAATCCCGGCCAGCGACAAGTCCAACATCGAAGCGGCGATCGCGTCGCTGAAGGGCGTGCTCGAAGGCGGCAACACCTCGGAAATCGCGGCCAAGACGCAGGCCCTGGTGCAAGCGTCGATGAAGATTGGCGAAGCCCTTTATGGCGGCGCTGGCGGCGGCGAAAGCCCAGGCGGCAACGCTGGCGCCGGCCCAGACCAAGAAGGTGTCGTTGACGCCGACTTCGAAGAAGTCGACGGCAAGAAGAGCGCTTAAGTCTCAACTCGACCCTGAGGTCAGCGTATGCGGCGGCGCTTTTCGCAAACTGAAATCGGGCGGCCTGCCTCCTTGCGAGGAGGCCGCCTCTTTCTCATCTGGGTCACACCATGAGTGCTGACCGCGATTTCTACGAAGTGCTTGGCGTCGCGCGCGACGCTGATGCGGCGACGATCAAGTCGGCCTTCCGCAAGCTCGCGATGAAGCTGCACCCGGATCAAAACCCGGGCTGCAAAGTCAGCGAAGAGAAGTTCAAGGAACTCGGCGAAGCCTATGCCGTGCTCTCGGATCCCGAAAAGCGCGCGGCCTACGATCGCTACGGCAAAGCGGCGTTCCAAGGCGGCGGCCCAGGCGGCGGCGGTTTCCACGGCGCCGGCGCGGCTGACTTCTCCGATCTCTTCAACGAAATCTTCGGTGGCGGCTTCGAAGAAATGTTCACCCGCGGCGGCGGGCGCGGCCCGCGCAACGGTCCAGGCCGCGGCGCCGATCTGCGCTACGACGTCGAGATCACGCTCGAACAAGCCTTCCGCGGCAACGAGCGCGAAATCGTCGTCCCGCGTGCGCAAGCGTGTGAGCCGTGCAAAGGCTCGGGATCCGAGGGCAATGCGCCGCTGGAAACCTGCACGACCTGCCAAGGCGCCGGCCAAGTGCGCACGCAGCAAGGCATGTTCCGCATGGTGCGCACCTGCCCTGCCTGTCACGGCCGCGGTCAATCGATCAAAACGCCCTGCCGCTCCTGCGGCGGACGCGGACAAGTGCAAAAAGAGCGCACGCTCTCCGTGAAGATTCCGGCTGGAGTTGAAGACGGCACCCGCATCCGCCTCGCCGGCGAAGGCGATAGCGGCGTTCGCGGCGGCCCTCCGGGCGATCTCTATCTCTTCCTGTCGGTCAAACCGCACGCGCTCTTCGAACGCGACGGCCCCGATCTTTACTGCCGCGCGCCGGCGCCGATGTGCAAAGCAGCGCTCGGCGGCGAGATGGACATCCCGACCATCGATGGTGAACGCGCCAAGATCACCATCCCCGCCGGCGCCC
>JADLHI010000211.1 GCA_020848895.1 Hyphomonadaceae bacterium | reverse complement strand
TCGGCGCGGAAAACATCCGCTTCCGTGAGCAGCCGGCCGCCATCGCTCATCACCACAGTGACGGCCTTGACCGTGTTGGTGGCGTTGGCGGCGGTGATGGAATCGGCACTGACGATGAACTTCACTGAGATCAACTCTTCGCCCGCATAAGCGATCGAATAGTCGACATTCTCGTTGGTGGCGTCGCCCAGCGAATATTGCGGCTGCTGCGCCACCAATTCGTTGAAGCGGCGGACAGCCGGCGTTTGCGGGCCGTCGATGCGCGGGAAGCGAATATCGCGTTCAACCGCAACCGGGGCCGAGCTACCCATGTCAGAGGCAATCTCCGCGGCGACCGGCGTAGCGTCGACCAGCTCCATACGCTGGAAGGTATAGCCGCCCACTTCCTGAACTGCGTTTTGCGCGTCATTAGCGCGGGAGCGGAATGCAGCTTCGAGACAGCGTTGCTGCGTGGCATCAGGCTCGGCCGTTTCATCGATGATGCCGCAGCTCACGCGCGCCGCTTCGCGCCAGCGATTTTGATTTTGCACCAGCAACTGGGCGCCGGCGTCTGAAATGTTCGCGGACTCGGCAACGAGCGTGGCGCGGACTTGGCCGTCGAGTTCGGCCAATGGGCGATTGTCGCACACGCGCTGCGCGAATTCACCGCCGCCCTCGCCGCACACATCAAGCTGCTCGGCGACGCGTTCGGCGGAGCTGCGCTCCGTCTTCGCGCCGTTGGCGTTGTCCGTGCACGCGACGACGGCGGCGAAAGCGAACACCGCGCCGACAATGCTCCAAGTGTGCGCCGACATAAGTCCCACGACCCTTCCGTCGCCCCCGCTTTGGTGTGCCACAAACGCTCGCGCGCGTCACGGCCCATCGCGCGAAACGACACATGACTTCCGGCCCAGCCGCGCCTAGATGAGCTTCATGCCTGTTTCGGCGCGCTACCGGCCCGATCCTCTCTTCGCGACACTCGGGCCGGAATTTGCCGATCCCGTGGCGCCGGCGCGATTTCCACAGCACGTGTTACGTTGGCGGAACCAACGCTGGGGCGATCGCGTGGGCCTCGGCGATCTCACGCCGGCGGAATGGGAAGCGCACTTCGCGCGGTTTGAGCCGCTTTCCGGCAACATGAGCGCGCCGTTGGCGATGCGCTACCACGGCCATCAGTTCAGAACCTACAACCCCGACATCGGGGACGGCCGCGGCTTCTTGTTCGCGCAAATGCGTGACAGTGACGATCGCCTGCTGGATCTGGCGACAAAAGGCTCGGGGCAGACGCCCTACTCGCGCTTCGGCGACGGCCGGCTGACCCTCAAGGGCGGCGTTCGCGAGGTGCTGGCGGCCGAGATGCTGGAAGCGCTGGGTGTCTATACGTCAAAGCCGTTCTCGCTGTTCGAGACGGGCGAAGAGCTGGCGCGGGGCGATGAGCCCTCGCCGACGCGTTCTTCGGTCCTGGTGCGGCTCGGCCACAGCCACATTCGCTTCGGGACGTTCCAGCGTTTGTCGTATTTCGAGCGGCCCGATCTTATCCGCACGCTCGTTGAGCACTGCTGCGCCGCCTACTATCCACGTCACCTCCATCTCAGCGGCGAAGTGCAAGTGGCGGCGGTATTTGGCGAAGCGGTCGAGGCCAACGCGCGCCTGGTTGGGAGCTGGATGGCTGCCGGGTTCGTGCATGGCGTGCTCAACACCGACAATCTCAACATCTGCGGCGAGAGTTTCGACTATGGACCGTGGCGTTTCGCGCCAGTCAGCGATCCTACCTTCACAGCGGCTTATTTCGATGAAACCGGTCTTTACGCGTTTGGGCGCCAGCCGGAGGCGGTGTCCTGGGCGTTGGCGCAACTGGGCGGCGCGTTGAGTTTGGTGTGCCCGCCGGCATTGCTGGAAGCGGAGCTTCAGCGCTTTGGCGGCGCCTACCAGGCTGGACTGCGGGACGGCGTCTTCGGCCGCTTGAACCTGCTTCCAGGCGACCTGGGGGCCGACGTTCAATTTCTCTCGGACCTATTCGGCTGGCTCAGCGAAACGCGCGCAGGCTGGGACCAGTTCTTCTTCGATTGGTATTGCGGCGCGGGCAGCGCCGAGCGCGCCGCCGCGAGCCCGCAAGCCGCGCTCTATGGTGACGCGGCGTTCTCACCCATCCGCGCTGAGATGGAAGTGCGCACCGGCGGCGCTGGGAGCCAATTCTTGCGCCACCCCTATTTTCAACGCGCAACCCCGGTAACGATGCTCATCGGTGACGTCGAAGCTTTGTGGACGCCCATTGCAGAGCGCGACGACTGGTCATTGTTCGAGGCAAAGATACGCGACGTGGCTATGCTGCGCGAGGCTTTGGGGCCATCGTAGGAGGTCGCGAGGGGCTAGCCGCGCGCCACGAAGCCTTCCTTGTGCATCAGCCGGGCGACATCCATCGATGCGCGCACTTGCACGACGTCATTGTTGCGATCGGCTTCGCTCAATTGATCCCAGGCAACGATCTTGTCGTGCGCCATGAGATCGTTGTTGCGCGCTTCGTTCGCCGCAGTCGGGCGCCAGCCTGACATCAGCCGCTCGGCCATCCAGCGATCGTGTTCGGCGCGCGCCATCTTCTCCATAAGCGCCGCCGGCACAGCGATGGCGGAATCGCCCTTCTCACCCTTGAGCGCCGGGCGAAAACCCGCGTCCCAGGCTTTGACCATGGCTGCATCGGCGACAGCGCGATTGGCGGCGCGATAGGTTTCCAGCACATCGCCCCAATCCTTCATGGCGGACTGCAGTTCGCGCATGCTCATGGCGTCTTTCGCGCCCAGCCCCTTATTGTAGTGTTCGTGCGCGATGGCCGCGCCTTGATCGAGTGAGCCGTCGATGATGCGCGAGCGTGTCGCGTTCACCTGGTGCGCGCCGAACGCCAGCAGATAGGCGTCAAGCTCGGGCGTTTCGTCACCCTTGGCGTATTGCTGCGAAAACTCCGACTGACTCGTCTCGCGCATATAGATAGGCACGGGCCAGCGGTTGCCATGATTGCAGAGCCGCTTCAGCCCCAGTGAGAGATGGATGTTGCCGGGATCGGCCCCGGTGGACACCACGATCGCCGTCGGCTTGCCGCGCGCTTGCTCAACGCTCTCAAGCACTTCCGCGCCAGCCGCTGCGAGATTCCAATCGAACGCCATGAACCCAATGTCGGCGACCCATGCATCGGGATTCGCGAAGGCCTCGCGGTGCCGGGCTTTGAAGCCGGCTTCCGTGGCTGCAGGATCGGAAGAAAGCACGGTGAGCCGCGGCGCTTCAAAATGCGCTGACCAAAGGCTCATCAGCACGCGCTCGGCCACCGCCTCGGCGGCGGCGTCAAAGCCGAAGAACACGATGTGCAGGCGTGGTTGGCCGAGCTGTTGCGCCAAGGTGAGCAGTGTCTGGCTTTCCTTTTGAACCAGCGCGCGCGCCGCCATCTCCTCAAGCGAGAACGGTTTCGGGTCAATTGGCGGCGGGCCTGACTTCTTCTTGCGCATCTGCGACGAGCGCATCTCGCGCGCTTCTTTCAGCAACATGGCCGAACGCGTCGATACGTGAACCCCAATCGGCGGCCGGCGCTTTGCGTCCCCCACCAGACGGCGCACCGCGGCTTCGATCTGCAAGTTCGCCGTATCGTCGGGCTCGTACGCAACGACATGCGCGGCGTGGTGAGCGCGGGCCGTGCGCAGCGTTTCAACCTGCACCGCCTCGCCTTCGAGCACGATGACGCCCTTGCGCCGCAGCCCGAGGGCCGTTTCTTCCGCCAGCCCGTCCGCGATCAGGATCACCGAATCCTTGCGCTTGCGGCAATCTTGCGCAAGCGACAGCGCGGCGGCGCTATCACCGGCTATGACGACGTGATGCGCCGCGCCAAGATTGAAAATCCGCGCCAGCGAGCGGCCAAGCTGGCCCGAGAACGCAAACAGCAAACCGACAACGGGCGCCGCCAGCGCGGCATAGCGCACCACTTCGCGCATCGGTTCGCGCGCGTCGAAATACGCGTCCCACATGCTGACAGCGCTGAACGTACGATAGAGCGCTTCCGAAAACGGCAGCTCGCGCCACAACCAAATGCCGCCGCCAAACCAGACTGCCGTGAGCAGGACCAGCACGCCCCAGCGGAGCACGCCCGCTTGGGTATGCGAGAATGCGGTCAGCCTGGCCGCGGCGCGCGACCAAACATTGGCGTACTTCTGCGCCATGCACGGCGTCTCCACGTCTGCCCGCGGGCCCCGCCGCAATGATGGGCCGGGGGCGGCAGGGGTGTCCAGCCGCAAACAAGGTTGCAGCCAGAGCGCGATTTCCCTAGCTCAAGACTCGGTTGGCCCCGTAGCTCAGCTGGATAGAGCAGGTCCGTCCTAAGGACACGGTCGGGAGTTCGAATCTCTCCGGGGTCGCCACTCCCTTCGCACGCGGTTGATTTCATTCAGTCTTG
>JADLHI010000210.1 GCA_020848895.1 Hyphomonadaceae bacterium | reverse complement strand
TGTTCGGCGCGAGCTTCCTGGCGCTGGCGCCGGATCACCCGCTGACGAAAGCAATCGCGGAGCACAATCCCGAAGTCGCGAAATTCATTGAGCAATGCGCGCATCTGGGCACGTCCGAAGCGGACATCGAAAAAGCCCCGAAATTCGGCGTGGATTTGGGTGTTCGCGTGCGTCACCCGTTCGATCCGGATTGGATTTTGCCGGTATGGGGCGCGAACTTCGTGCTCTCGACCTACGGCACTGGCGCGATCTTCGGCTCGCCCGCCGGCGATCAACGCGACTTGGATTTTGCAAACAAGTACAAGCTGCCGTTCAAGCCGGTGGTGCTGCCGCCCGGCGCGGACGCGGCGACCTACGCGGTCGACAAAGAAGCGTTCACCGACGACGGCACGATCTACAATTCGAAATTCCTCGATGGCTTGAGCACGCGCGAAGCGATCACGCGCGCCATCGATGAATTGGTGAAGCTCAAGGCGGGCGAGGCGACGACGCAATGGCGTTTGCGCGACTGGGGTGTTTCACGCCAACGCTATTGGGGCTGCCCGATCCCGGCGATCCACTGCGCCAAGTGTGGCGTCGTGCCGGCGCCGGCCGAGAGCTTGCCAATCGCGCTGCCGGAAGACGTGACGTTCGACAAAGACAAGCCGGGCAATCCGCTGGATCGGCATCCGACGTGGAAACACGTGAAATGCCCGACTTGCGGCGGCGATGCGCAGCGCGAGACGGACACGCTCGATACATTTGTGGATTCGAGCTGGTACTTCGCGCGCTTCACCGATCCGAAGAACGCCGACACGCCGTTCGATAAGAAGCTGGCGAGTTATTGGCTGCCAGTGGATCAGTATGTCGGCGGCGTTGAGCACGCGGTGCTGCACTTGCTGTACGCGCGCTTCTTCACGCGCGGCATGCGCGATTGCGGGTTCCTGGAGGGGCCGGCGAACGGCGAGCCGTTCGCGAGCTTGTTCACGCAAGGCATGGTGGTGCACGAGACGTATAAGTCTCAATCCGGCGCTTGGTTGCTGCCAGAAGAGACAGACATCAAGGACGGCAAGCGCGTTGAGACAAAAACAGGTGCGCCGGTCGAAACCGGCGACATCGAGAAGATGTCGAAATCTAAAAAGAACGTCGTCGATCTCGATGCGTTCGTCACCGATTATGGCGCGGACGTTGCGCGCTGGTTCGTGTTGTCGGACTCGCCGCCCGAGCGCGATGTTGAGTGGACGGCATCTGGCGTGCGCGGCTCTTGGGCCTATGTGCAGCGCGTTTGGTCGCTGACGGAAGAACATGTGCGCCAATATGGAGCGCCGGCGCCCTCGCCGGCATCACCGGTGTTGGCCGGCGAGGCCGGCGCTCCATACGCGCTGCGCCAACTCGCGCATCGCGCCATCCAAAGCGTCACCGAAGACATTGAAGGCTTCCGCTTCAACGTCGCGGTCGCGCGCTGTTACGAACTGGCCAACGCCATCGCCAAGCTGAAGGGCGGTGACGAGAGCGCGGTGTTTGCCCGCGGCGAAGCGTTGCGCATTCTCGCGCAACTGATCTCCCCTTTCATGCCGCACTTGGCGGAGGAGTGCTGGGAGACATTGGGCGGCGAGGGTTTTGTCGCCACCGTGCCGTGGCCGGAGGCGGACCCGGCTCTGGCGGCGCGCACTACAGTTACGCTTCCGATTCAGGTGAACGGCAAGAAACGTGCGGAAATCGAAGCGCCGAAAGGCGCGGCGGAGGCCGATATTCGCGAGCTTGCGCTGCAACATGCGGCGGTGAAACCGTTCCTAGACGGTGTTACCGTTCGCAAGGTGATTGTGGTCACCGACAGGATCGTCAATATCGTCGCGAACTGAGCCGACCTTGTGGGGAAGGTGCTTTCGTCATCCCGGGGCTCAGCGTAGCTGAGAAACCGGGACCCAGGGGCAAGCGACGTGTCGGCGGCCCCTGGATTCCGGATCACGCTTCGCGTGCCCGGAATGACGAGGTGGGAGTAGCTTTTATGCGTCTGCTGATTGCCAGTCTTACTCTGCTAGTCGCGGCTTGCGGCTTCCAGCCGATGTACGCGCCGGCGGGCGGCGGCAATGCGATCGGCCCGGTGCAGATCGCGGAGATCGAAGGCAAGACCGGCCACGTGCTGCGCACGGAGCTGACGCGCATCCTGGCGGTCGAGAACGATGGCTCGCCGCCAATGAACCTTGAGATCACGCTGACCGAGCAAGTGACGCCGCTGGGGCTGCGCCGCGACGAATCGGCGACGCGCGCCGAGCTGCGTTTGACGGCGAACTACATTCTAACGCCGGCGCAATCGGATGGCCGCGTCATGCGCGGCTCGGTGTCCTCGGTGGTGAACTACGATATTCCGACTGGGGCGTTCGGTGAAATCGCCGCGCAAGACGACGCGCGTGAGCGCGCCGCCGAGACGATGGCGCAGCGCTTCCGGGCTGAGCTGGCGCTGCGCATCGCGCAAGCGCGCCAAGGCTAAGACGTGGCGCAAATCAAAGGCGCCTCCATCCGGCGCTTCCTCGACAAGCCGGACAAGAGCGTCCGCGCGATCCTGCTATACGGGCCGAATGAGAGTTTTGCGCACGAGGCGGCGCAGAAGCTGGCGGCGTGGGCGCTCGGCAAATCAGACGATCCCTACGCGATCACCAAGCTCGGTGAAGATGAGATCAAGCGCGATAGCGCCAAACTCGGCGACGCGTTAGCCGCGCAATCGCTGCTCGGCGGGCCAACCATCGTGTGGGCGCGGATCAGCGGCAAAGGCGCGGACGAGTCCATTCTCGAAGCCCTGGCGGCGATCGAGCGCGGCGAGCCGAGCGGGTATTTAATCGTCGAAGCTGGCGATCTGGGCGGCTCGGCGGAGATCGTGAAGAAGTTCGGCGCGGCGACGCACGCCTCGGTGATCGCGTTCTACGAAGAGACGGACGCAGAGCGCGCTGTTTACGCCAAAGCGCTCGCGAAAGAGCTGGGCATCGCGTTTGACCGCGATGCAGAGGACTATTTCCTCTCTGCCCTGCCGCACGATCGCGGCTTGGCGCGGCAGGAGATCGAGAAGCTGGCGCTCTATGCGCACGGGCTTGGCCGCAATCTCAGTGTCGAAGATCTCGAAGCGCTGATGGCGGCTGAGGCCGAAAGCGCGCTTGATGCGGCGAGCTTGGCGGCGGCGCAAGGCAAGGCGGCGCAAGCGGTGGAATCGCTGGCGAGGATTGACGCGCTCTCGGGCGTTTCGGCGCTGCGGGCCTTGTTGCGGCGGCTGCACCAGCTGCGCGACGCGCGCATTCTGATCGATAGCGGCATGAGTTCGGATGAGGCGATCGCGAAGCTCCGCCCGCCAGTGTTCTGGAAAGAACGGGACGCGGTGGCGTCACAGGCGCGGCTCTGGACGTCGAAGAAGCTCAACGCCGCCTATGACGTCCTCTGGACCGCCGAAATGCGCAGCAAGACCGCCGGCGCGCCGCAGGAGCTGATCGCTGCCGATGCCTATCGCGGCGTGGCCAAGCTCGTCGGCAATTAGGCCGGTTGCGCGAACGCCCTACCCCGCTAGGCTCTGGGCTTCCGGGGGGCGGGGCATGAATCTCAATCGCAGATTGGTTCTGGGCGCTGGCGCGGCGGCCATCGCGGCAAGCGGCGCGGCCGAAGCGGCGACGCGCAGTAACGGCGGCGGGCGCGCCCATCGCACGGCCCTCTCCGCGCTTTCGCGCTACGCCGAACAACACGTGCGCGACTGGGGGCTGCCAGGGATGACGATCTGCGTCGTCGATCGTGACGGCTATGCGGGCTTCATCACAACCGGCTACGCGGACATCGATCGGCGCACGCCGGTGGGGCCGGATCATCTTTTTCAGATCGGCTCGATCAGCAAGGTGTTCACGGCGCTGACGCTCTATTCCTTGCATCAGGATGGGAAGCTCGCGCCGAGCGCGCATTTGCGTTCGGTGTTGCCGGATATTCCTGTCGCGAACGCCGAAGCGGTGACGCTGCAGCACATGCTCAATCACACGTCTGGTTTGCCGGGGAACGCGCCGGCCGTACCTGACGGCGGCTTGTGGAGCGGGTTCACGCCGGGCGAACATTGGCACTACAGCAACACCGGTTACGAGCTGCTCTCGCGCGCCGTGGCGCAGGCGGATGGGAAATTGTTTCACGATGCGGTTCAGGCGCGCGTGCTTGGCCCGCTGGGCATGAGTCACACCATCGCGGCGATCCGCAGCGGCGACCGCGATCGCTACGCCCAAGGCTATGAAACACTTTACGCCGATCGCCCGGCGTTTCGCCCTGGACCAAGATCCCCGGCGCCGTGGGTCAATGTCGAGAGCGGCGCGGGGTGCGTGGCTTCAACCTCCGGCGATATGGCGATTTTCCTGCGCTATCTGCTCAGCCTCGCGCAGGGACGCGGCGGACCCGTGCTTTCGGATGCGAGCGCGGCAGCATTCATGGCTAATCCCGCCGACGCGCCGGGTTGGTCGGAGACGGCGAAATACGGCAATGGCCTGGCGCGGCTCACGATCGATGAACGCCACTATCTGCACCACACCGGCGGCATGGTGTCGTTCTGTTCGTCGATGCATGTGGACCCGGAAGCCGGCGTCGCGGCATTCGCCTCAACCAATATGGGCGTCAGCCTGAACTATCGGCCGCGCGATGTGTCGCTGCGCGCGTGCCAGCTGTTTAGAACCGCGCGCGAGGGCGCCACGCTCCCCGATGCTGCGCCGACGCGATCGAGCGTCAGCGATCCGGCCAAGTATGTCGGACTCTACACCGCCGCATCCGGCGAGGCGTTCGAGATCCGCGCTGATGGCGCCGATCAGGTCGCGCTTCATCGCAATGGTGCGGCCAGCCGTATGCAAAGTCTGGCGGGACCCTTCTTTGTGTGCGCCGATACGCGGTTCGCAACGACGGGACTGCTGTTCGAAGCCGAAGGCGAAGACATCGCGCGCGCATGGGCGGACGATGTCGAGTTCATTCGCGGGCCAGTGCGCGTTTATCAGCAACCACCGCCGCCGGACGTACAGCGCCTAGCCGGCATCTATGACAGCGATGACCGCTGGTCCGGCCCCGTGTGGATCATCGCGCGCGCCGGCAAGCTCTGGCTCAACAATTCTGAGCCATTGTTCCAGCTGCCCGATGGGTCGTGGCGGCCGGGAACGGACGAGTGGGTTCCAGAGCGCATCCGCTTCGACGGCTTCGTGAACGGGCGCCCTACCCGCATGCTGGCGTCGGGCGCGCCGTTCGTGCGCCGGTTCAGCTAGCGGCCGATTTCGGTATCGCCCTCGTCTTCGAGCGGCGGCGCAGTGTCGGCTGGCGCCGCCGCATCGGGCTGCTCTGGACCGAGTTCTTTTTCCCATTTGGCGACGACAGCCGTGGCGACCGAGTTGCCGACGACGTTGGTGGCGCTGCGGCCCATGTCGAGGAAATGATCGACGCCGAGGATGAGCAGCAAGCCCGCTTCCGGCAGGCCGAATTGCGTGAGCGTGGCGGCGATGACCACCAGCGAGGCGCGCGGCACGCCGGCCATGCCCTTCGACGTCACCATTAGCAGCAGCAGCATGGTGAGCTGTTGGGTGATGTCTAATGGATGGTTGAACACCTGCGAGATGAAGATCACCGCGAAGGTGCAATACATCATCGAGCCGTCGAGATTGAACGAGTAGCCGAGCGGCAACACGAAACCGGCTATGCGCTTTGAGACGCCGAACTTCTGCAGCGCCTCGAAGGTGCGCGGATAGGCGGCTTCCGAGCTGGCGGTGGAGAAGGCAAGCACGACCGGATCGCGGATAAGGCCGATCATGCGCAGGATGCGCGGGCCAACGATGAGCAGGCCTGCGCCGATCAGAATCGCCCACAGAATGATGAGGCCCAAATAGAAGCCGCCGATGAACTTGCCGTAGGTGACGAGAATATCGAGGCCGTTCTCGGTGACCGTCGCGGCGATGGCGGCAAAAACCGCCAGCGGCGCGAAATTCATGAC
>JADLHI010000209.1 GCA_020848895.1 Hyphomonadaceae bacterium | reverse complement strand
TGTCCGAGAGTACGACGCATATCGTGCCGGTGCTCGTCGGCGATGCGGCGCGTTGCAAGAAGATTTCCGACATCCTGCTTGAGCAGCACGGCATCTATGTGCAGCCGATCAACTACCCGACGGTGCCGCGCGGCACCGAGCGCCTGCGCATCACGCCAAGCCCGTTCCACGATGACGAGCTGATGGATCAGCTTGTCGCTTCGCTCAAAGCCGTTTGGGCGATGTGCCCCGTGCACCTGACCGCGTGAGCGGCGAAGAGCGCGACGTTATTTTCGAGATTACCCGCATTGGGGGCGTGCAACGCGTCGCCGCGATTGATGTCGCCAGCGGCGTTGAGGTTGTCGTGCAAACGCCTGCGAATGCAGCGCTGGCGGACGTGCGGGCGCTAGCGCTACGGAAGTTGAAGCGGGCGTTGGCTGGCGATGATGACGATGGCGGGCCGAGGGGCGGCGAGGGCCGGCCTGGGAAGTCGGTTTGAGACTTGGATCGCGGGTCTTCAGACCCGCATGCTTCAACGTATGCGCCAATGCGGGTCTGAAGACCCGCGGTCCCGATGCTAGCTATCCTTGCGGCGGACGCCCTTGCCCAAGCCGATCTTCTTGGCGAACTCGGAGCGGCGCGCCGCATAGGCCGGGGCCACCATGGGATAATCCGCGGGCAAGCCCCAGCGCTTGCGATAGTCGTCCGGTGACATGTTGTAAGTCGAGCGCAAGTAACGCTTGAGCATTTTGAGCTTTTTGCCGTCTTCCAGGCAAATGATGTAATCGTGCTGGACCGACTTGTTGATCGGCGCGGCGGGCTTCGGGCGTTCTTGCGACTGCGCCGCGGCGCCATTGGAAAGGCCGGCCAAAGTGCGGTGAACCGAGCGAATTAGCTCGGTCAGTTCGTCCGGAGAGACCTTATTGTTGGCCACGAACGACGCCACGATGTCGGTGGTCATGCGCATCGCGTCACCCTTTTCTGTGACGTCTTGCTCATCGTCATCACGCATCGAAACGGCCGTTTTCTAAGCGAATACAAGGGTCTGTCTGGGGTCTTCCTGGCGTATAGGCGGCAAATCATAGGTCCAGCAAGTATAACTATTGGCCTAGGTCAAATTTCCGCAGTTTTTGTCCTGATTACGCGAGCAGATCAGCGATTTTGCTTACGGGCGGCGAGCGAACTATGTTTACGGCAGATTCCAACACCTGAAGTTGTGGACCCGACTAAATGACCCAGCCAGCCGGCAACGCCGCTGAACGCGACCGTTTTTTCGAAGCTTCGCTGGAGCGGGCCGATCCAGATATCGCATCGGCGGTCGCCGATGAGCTTGGACGGCAAAGAAAGCAGATCGAACTGATCGCGTCCGAGAACATCGTCTCGAAGGCGGTGCTGCAGGCGCAAGGCTCGGTGCTGACGAACAAGTACGCGGAAGGTTATCCTGGACGGCGCTATTATGGCGGCTGCGAATTCGTCGACGAAGTCGAGCGGCTCGCCATTGACCGCGCCAAGCGGCTTTTCGATTGCAAGTTCGCGAACGTGCAGCCGCACTCGGGCGCCAACGCGAACCAGGCGGTGTTCTTCGCGCTGCTGCAGCCGGGCGATAAGTTCCTGGGCATGGATCTGGCGTGCGGTGGGCACCTCACGCACGGCTCGCCGGTGAACATCTCAGGCAAGTGGTTCAACCCGGTCGCGTACGGCGTGCGTGAAGACAATCATCTGATCGACATGGATGAAGTCGCGACAATCGCGCGCCGCGAAAAGCCGAAGCTGATTTTGGCCGGCGCCAGCGCCTATTCGCGGCAGATCGACTTCAAGCGCTTCCGTGAGATCGCGGATGAAGTTGGCGCGCTGCTGATGGTGGATATGGCGCACTATGCCGGTCTGGTGGCCGGCGGCGCATATCAGTCGCCGCTGCCGCACGCGCATGTGGTGACGACGACGACGCACAAAACGCTGCGTGGTCCGCGCGGCGGCATGATCCTGTCGAACGACGAAGATATCGGCAAGAAGATCAACTCGGCGGTGTTCCCTGGCCTGCAGGGCGGGCCGCTGATGCACGTGATCGCGGCAAAGGCGGTGAGCTTCGGCGAAGCGCTGCAGCCTGAGTTCAAGCTTTATGCGCAGCGCACGCTGGAGAACGCCAAGGCTTTGGCGTCGCGTCTGGTGGAGAACGGCCTTGCGGTCGTTTCTGGCGGCACGGACAGCCATTTGATGCTGGTCGATCTGCGGCCGAAGAAGGTGACGGGAAAAGCCGGCGAACAAACGCTCGAGCGCGCGCTGATCACGACGAACAAGAACGGTATTCCATTCGATCCCGAAAAGCCGATGGTGACGTCTGGCATTCGTCTGGGTTCGCCGGCCTGCACGACGCGGGGCTTTGGCCCGGCGGAATTCCGCCAGGTGGCTGATTTGATCTGCGAAGTGCTGGACGGCTATGCCAGGTCCAATGGCGACAATTCGAGTGTTGAAGCCGCGGTCGCTGCGAAGGTCGAACAACTGACTGCTCGTTTCCCGATCTACAGCTGAACACCCATCCCCGGATTGGCCGGGAGGCCAAAGTCCGGGGGTCATAAACACGACGAGTTGGGGTTATGGGCCCCGGGCTCGCCGCTGCGCGCCGCCCCGGGGATGGGTGAGATGCTGGCGCCGACTCAGTTTGCGCAGGACACTGTACCGAAGCCAGGAAACCCCGAATGCGCTGCCCGTTTTGTCAGAACGAAGACACCCAAGTGAAAGACAGCCGTCCGACTGAGGACGGCGCTGCGATCCGCCGCCGGCGCCAGTGCGACAAATGCGGCTCGCGTTTTACGACATTTGAACGGGTGCAGCTGCGCGATCTTGTGGTGCTGAAGCGTTCGGGCCGGCGCGTGCCTTTCGATCGCGACAAGCTGGCGCGTTCACTGGCCATCGCGCTGCGCAAGCGGCCGATTGAGCCGGACCAGATCGAACAGATGATTTCCGGCATCGTCCGTAAGCTTGAGAGTTCAGGCGAGAGCGAGATCACGTCGGAGACGATCGGCGAGATGGTGATGGAAGCGCTGCGGAACTTGGATTCCGTGGCGTATGTTCGCTATGCGTCGGTCTATAAGGATTTCTCCGAGGCGTCGGACTTTGCGGATTTCATCGAGGAGTCCGATAAGTCGCCGAAGCGCGGGTAGAAGGATTGAATATGGACCGCCGGCGCCCTCGCCGGCATGCTGCGGCGCTGGCCGGCGGGGGCGCCGGCGGTCCATGGTGCGCTGATGTCTCGCCCAACAGTCACATTGAAGCTGGCGACTTCGCTCGACGGGCGCATTGCGACTGGCACGGGCGAGAGCCGTTGGATCACGGGCGAAGCGGCGCGCGCGGAAGTGCAAAAGCTGCGCACGGCGCACGATGGCGTTTTGATCGGTGTGGGCACGGCGCGCGCGGACGATCCGGAATTGCTGGCGCGCACCTCTCCCCCGCCGCGCCGTCAGCCGGTGCGTGTGGTGATGGACACGGAGTTCTCGCTTGCGCCGCGCGGGCGCCTGTTCGACGCGCTCGACCGCGCGACGTTGCTGGTGATTGGCGCGGCCGATGGCGATGCGGCGCGGCGCAAAGTGCTTGAAGCCGCGGGCGCGCTGACCGCCGGTGTGGCGCGCGGGCCGGTTGGCGTCGATGTGGATGCGGCGCTCGCGGCAATGTTGGAGCGCGGCATCGCGCGTGTGCTATGCGAAGGCGGCGGGCAGCTCGCGGCTTCACTTATCGCTGCGGAAGTTGTCGACCGGCTGGAATGGTTTCGTGCGCCGATGGTGTTGGGCGGCGACGGCCGCCCCGGCGTCG
The DNA here is from genome assembly GCA_020848895.1 of Hyphomonadaceae bacterium. Taxonomy (GTDB): domain Bacteria; phylum Pseudomonadota; class Alphaproteobacteria; order Caulobacterales; family Aquidulcibacteraceae; genus Vitreimonas. The sequence continues at coordinate 890 of JADLHI010000209.1, read as the reverse complement.
CGGCATTGGCGTTGAGCAGCCTTGCGGCGGCGCCGCGCTTCAAACGCGTTGCATTGCGCGAGCTTGGACCCGACATCTGGGAAAGCTACGAGCGGGTTTCCTGATGTTTACGGGCATTGTCACGGCGCTGGGTGAGGTGAAGGCGGTGGAGACGCTGCCCGGACTGACGCGGCTGACAATTTCCGCGCCATACGCAAACGCGGACATTGGCGCCAGCATCGCGCACGATGGCGTGTGCTTGACGGTGGTGGAGACTGAAACGCAGCAGAGCGGCATGCGGTACGTCGTAGAGGTGGCGCCCGAGAGCTTGGCGCTGACGACGATGGGCGATCTCAGAGCCGGCGATCGCGTGAATCTGGAGCGCTCGTTGAAGGTTGGCGATGAACTTGGCGGCCATATCGTGCAGGGGCACGTGGATGGGCTGGGCGAGGTGCTCTCGGTCAAGCAGGACGGCGAGGGCTGGCGCATCCGGGTGAAGCCGCCGCGCGAGATTTCGCATTTAATTGCGCAAAAGGGTTCCATCGCTATCGCAGGCGTATCGTTGACGGTGAACGAGGTGGACGACGAAGGCTTCGGGGTCCTTATCATTCCGCACACCTGGGCGGTGACCACGCTGTCTAAATTGCGGGCGGGCGATAAAGTGAACCTGGAAGCGGACATGATGGCGCGCTATGCCGCCCGCCTCGTCGAAGCGCGGAGAAATCAGTAATGGCGGCCAAGCCGTCCCCACTCGAAGAGTTGAAGCGCGCGATCTCGCCGATCGCGGAGATCATCGAGGAAGCGCGCGAAGGGCGCATGTTCATCCTCATCGATGAGGAAGATCGTGAGAACGAGGGCGACCTCGTGATCCCGGCGCAATTCGCGACGCCGGAGAAGGTCAACTTCATGGC
>JADLHI010000208.1 GCA_020848895.1 Hyphomonadaceae bacterium | reverse complement strand
TCCGACGCGCCGGCTTGCAACGGCTGGACGTTCTGGAGCTTGGAAACCAAGCAAGGCCCCAAGCCCATCGATCTCTTCCGCCGCGAAATCCGCCGCCAAATGGCGATGGCGCCGAGCGTCTAGCTCTGTTGGACGCCTTGGCCCGCCGGCCTTATGGAGCGCGGGCGTCCTCGCCCGCGATGTCGACGCTCTCGCTGACACATGATGTTCCCAGCCAAACCATTTGCACGCGGGCGAGGGCGCCCGCGCTCCATAAGGTTGCCGTACGCCAGCGAGGGCGCCGGCGGTCCAAGGTGACTTGCCGCGCGCGCAATTGATTGACCCCCGCCCGCTCCGTGGCGCAAATTCACGGCGATGGCGGACAAACAGGAACTGCTGAACGTCGAAGCGGCGCTGGCGAAGGCCGAACTCATGGCCGCGCTCAGCGACGCCACACGCGCGCGCCTCGCCAAGCAAGGCGTTCCCTGCACCGTCGATCCCGGCAAACTCCTCTTCGCCAAGGGCGACAAGGGCGACGCGCTCTACGTGTTGCTTGAAGGTGAAGTCGAAGTGCGCACATCCACCGAGGGCGGCAAAGATGTACGCATGGCGTCGCTGAAACCGCCGGCGTTGATCGGCGAGATGGCGGTGCTCGATGGCGGTGTGCGCTCCGCCGACATCGCCGCGATCCGCAAGTCGCGTTTCCTCCGCATCCACCGCGATCAGGCAATCGCGGCGTTGGAGTCGGAACCCAAGGCGCTGCTGAAACTCCTCGCCGAGATGAGCCGGCGTCTGCGCACCGCTGACGCCGCCATCGAAGACGCACACACGCTCGACCTCGGCGGCCGCCTCGCCATGCGCATTCTTGAAGAAGCCGGCGACGGCGCCTCTGTCACGCTCACCCAGACCGAGATCGCCCGCCGCATCGGCGCCAGCCGCGAGAAAGTCAACCGCAAGCTCCACGAATGGGCCGACGAAGGCTGGATCAGCATGGGCCGCGCCGGCATCAAAATCCTGGCGCGCGATCAGCTGAAGGCGCTGATCCAGGAAGCCCGCGCGCACTGACGATTGACTTGCGCTCGAACGTATCGAACTTCTGAAGCATGCACTCACGCCGCGTCTTCATGGGAACCGCTGCCGCCACCCTGCTCGCGGCGTGCAGCCAGCAGGCGCCGCGCGGCAATGGCGCCGCCGTTTCGCTGCTCAATGTCTCGTACGATCCAACGCGTGAACTCTACGCCGACATCAATCCCGTCTTCGCCCGCTACTGGGCCGAGCAACACGGCCCTGTCGACATCACCATGTCGCACGGCGCCTCGGGCAGCCAAGCACATGCCGTGATCGGCGGCGACGAGCCCGCGCAAGTCGTCACCCTCGCCGTTCCATACGACATCGACCAGATCGCCGAACGCGGCCTCATCGCACGCACTTGGCAAGCGCGCCTGCCCAACAACAGCGCGCCCTACACCTCGATCATTGTCTTCGTCGTGCGCCAGGGAAATCCAAAACGGATCCGCGACTGGAGCGATCTGGCGCGCAGCGATGTCGGCATCGTCATGCCTGACCCCAAGACCTCGGGCGGCGCGCGCTGGACGTACCTCGCCGCCTGGGCCTATGCGATCCAGCGCCTGCATGTCGAACCGCGTTCGTTCATGCGCCTCCTATTCGGCAACACCGCCACCCTCGCGCCCGGCGCGCGCGCGGCAACAGCGGCCTTCTTCCAAGGCGAAGGCGACGTGCTGCTGGCATGGGAAAACGAAGCGCACAATCTCGTCGACCAAGGCGGCTTCGAAATCGTCACGCCAACGCTCAGCATTCGCGCCGAACCCGCCGTCGCCGTCGTCGATGCGAACACGCGCGATCCCAACGTGCGAGCCGCCGCCGAAGGCTATCTCGAATTCCTCTACACGCGCGAAGCGCAAGAAATCATCGCGCGCCGCTACTACCGCCCGTTCGACGCCGAGGTGCTGGCCGCCAACGCCGCGCGCTTCCCGAACGTCCCGCTGGTGACGGTTCAGGACGTGTTCCTGAGCTGGCACGACGCACACCAGATGCACTTCCGCGACGGCGGCGTGTTCGATCAAATCCGCTCGTCGCAGTAGAGTTCGCGCGCGACACTAGTGCGCTTGCCCGTGCCCGATGTTGAGGTTACGGCGCCTCATAGGTTTGGGGACGCGTAACATGATCGAACGGCGCACTTTGTTGGCTGCAACCCTTGCCGCGCCTGCACTTTCGGCCTGTGCGACGGCTGACATCCGCCCGTCCATGCCGGCGCTGCCGCACGATCCACATTCCTACGCCAAGCCCGACGAAGCGCGCGTCCTCAACGTCTCGCTCGACCTTCGCGCCGATTTCGAGCGTAAAATTCTGGCCGGCACATGCACGCTCACCATCGCCGCGAAAGCCGACGCCCGCGAAATCGTGCTCGACGTGAAGGACCTCAACGTCGGCATCGTCAGCGGCAACGGCCAGACACTGCCCTTCACCATCGGCGCCAGCGACGGCGAGCGCGGCGCGCCGATGACAGTGCAGCTCAATGGCGCCCGCGAGATCACCATTTTCTATGAAACCTCGCCCAGCGCCGACGCATTGCAGTGGCTCACCGCCGAACAAACGGCGAGCGGCAAGCCGTTCCTCTTTAGCCAAGGCCAATCGATCCTGACGCGCACCTGGGCGCCGACACAAGACAGCCCCGGCATCCGTCAAACCTACGATGTGCGCCTTGTCGTGCCCCAAGAACTCACGGCCGTGATGAGCGCCGAGATGCTGACGCCGAACGGCGAACCCGCCGAAGGCGGACACGCGTTCCGCTTCCGCATGCGCCATCCGGTGCCGATCTATCTCATGTCGATCGCCGTCGGCGATCTTGTGTTCGGCGCTGTCGGGCCGCGCACGGGCGTCTGGACTGAGCCGTCAGTGCTGGAACGCGGCCTCTACGAATGCGCCGACATGGAAGCCATGGTGCGCACCGTCGAGGCGCTTTACGGCCCGTATCGCTGGGGCCGGTACGATGTGCTGATCCTGCCGCCATCGTTTCCGTTCGGCGGCATGGAAAACCCGCGCCTCACCTTCCTCACGCCGACCTTCCTGGCTGGCGATCGCTCACTCGTGTCGCTCATCGCGCACGAACTTGCGCACTCGTGGTCAGGCAATCTCGTCACCAATGCGGTGTGGGCCGATAGCTGGCTCAACGAGGGCGTCACTTCATACATCGAAGGCCGCGTTACGGAAGCGCTTTACGGCGTGGAACACGCCGACATGGCGCGCGTCCTCGATTGGGCGGGCATCCAAGAAGCACTCCGCACCATTCCCGCCAACTCACAGCGCTTGCATCTTGTCGGCGACCGCGGCGCCGACGACAGCAACAGCGCCATCGTCTATGACAAAGGCGCGCTCTTCCTGCGCACCATGGAGCGCATCATGGGTCGCAGGCGCTTCGATGCGTGGCTGCGCTCGTACTTCGATCGCTTCGCCTTCCAGCCGATGACGACCGAGATTTTTCTCGCCGACCTCCGCGAACGCGCCGTGCGCGGCGATGCGGCGTTGGAGCAAGAGCTGCAGCTCGATGCCTGGGCCTACGAACCGGGCCTGCCCTCGAACGCGCAAGCGCCGCATTCGGACGCATTCGATCGCGTCGACGCAGCGGTGGCCGCGTTCAACGCTGGCGGCGCGCCCGATGCCACGGCGTGGGACGGCTGGGTCACGCAAGAGCGCCAACGCTTCCTGCAAACGCTGCCGCGCCAACTCGACCGCGCGCGTCTCGATGCGCTCGAAGGCGCATTCCATCTCAACGCCACCGGCAACAGCGAAGTCCTGTTCAACTGGCTCGAACTCGTCGTCGCCAACCACTACGATTCCGGCGTTGAATCGCTGACGCACTTCCTGTCGAGCCAAGGCCGCGGCAAATTCGTGCGTCCGCTCTATCGGGCCCTCATGGCGCAAGGCGATTGGGGCCGCCCGATCGCGCGCCGCATCTACGCGAGCGCTCGCGCGATGTATCACCCGATCGTCGCCAACGCGCTGGACCGCATCGTTACGGGTTAAGCGCTTGAAGGTTTGCGTCCCTTCTCCTTAACCGGGAGAGGGAACGGACGCGCGCTCCGCGTCCTTCGCTCTTCAGTTTGCACGGGTGATTTCGACTTCGCCGGTGCCGCCGCCGTCCCACGACATGAAGCCGCGCATGGGTTCTAGACCCAGCGGCACGCGATACGTCGTGTGTTCGAGGTCATCGAAGCCCCAGATCAGCACGTTCTGATACACGCACCAGTGGCCATAGCGCAGGCCACCGCTGCTGTTCTCGCTGAACGTGCCATCAGTCGCGAATTGAGGCGCCGCGACCTCGTGCCAATCGCCACCGTCATCATGCTGGCGCGGCCGCCAGGCGCCGGCCAAGTTCGCGGGGACCGTCGCGCCCGGCTGGGTGCACGCAACTGGTCCATTGTTTGCGGCTGAGGCCGGCGTCGCAACAAAGCAAATTGCCAAAAGAGCGACCACGAGAATGAGCTTGGACTTCATGCGCGCCCCCATCTCAATAGTCGAAGGTCACTCCCTGCTCCCGACCGAGTCAATCCTTTTGTGTTGTCCGCGAGCCGCGCCACGGACTGAGACGCGGCCGCCAACGCGGCACGTTGGCGAAATAGTCTGGATACTCGTCGGGAAACGCGCGGCGCAGGCGCGGCTCTTCGTAGTTCAGCACGAAAATCACGAACGCCAGCCAGATCACGATTCCATATGCGATCAGCGCCGCCGATGCAAAGAGCAGCGATTGCCCGAAGATGAGGCCGCTCACCGCGACATACATCGGATTGCGCACGCGCGCGTATGCGCCCGAAACAACGAGCTTGCCCGTCGGCGCGATGGGCGCAGGCGTACCGTCGCCATGCACCGCAAAGCGCAGGAAGCACTCGATCAGCAGCGCAAGCGACAGCGCGATGATGACGCCGCCGATCGCCGAGATCGTAACGCTCGCGCCATCGCCGAAGCGCCAATGCGTGATCAGCCACGGAATGAGTCCCGCCAC
>JADLHI010000207.1 GCA_020848895.1 Hyphomonadaceae bacterium | reverse complement strand
GGCAGCTAGAGACCGGCCGGCAAGATGCCGGCGGTCCGATGAACAGCGCGCCCACGTCAACGAAAGCCGCCGGTGAGGCGCCGGCGCTCCATGCGCCTCTTCCGGAAACACCGTTCGCGACGTTCGATGAAGTCATGGAACGCATCAAGTTCGAGAACGACGTCGAGCTTGAAGTGGCGCTTGATCGTTTGAAGGTCGTGCGGTTCGCGCCGCAGGGCGAGTTGGTGTTTGTGGCAAGCCCCGATCATCCGCGCGATCTGGTGCGGCGCTTGAAATCGTTTCTAGAAGAACACACGCCGTTTGAGTGGACGATCCGTTCGACGGCGGAATCTGCCGCGCCCGTCGAGAGCTTGGCCGACAAGCGCAAGCGCGAGCATGAACGCCAGCTTGATGAGTTGAAGAAACACCCGTTTGTCGCCGAAGCATTGAAGCAATTTCCGGGCGCCGAAATCGCCAAGGTGACCAACCCCGTCGATGAGAGCGCAGCGGGCGGCGATGTCGTGCCAATGCCAGCCGCGCCAAACGCGCCACACAAACCGGCGCGCAAGAAGGAAGCCGACAGATGAAAGACATCTCCCAGATCATGCGCCAGGCCCAGCAGATGCAGGCCAAGATCAACGAGGCGCAGAAGAAGCTGGAAGCGATGGAAGTCGATGGCTCCTCGGGCGGCGGCATGGTGAAATTGCGCATCACCGGCAAGAATGCGCTGGTGAGCATCAGCATCGATCCATCACTCATGGTCGCCGATGAGCGCGAAATTCTGGAAGACCTGATCAAAGCCGCGCACGACGACGCGCGCCGCAAGCTGGAAGATTCTCAGAACGAAGAGATGAAGGGCTTGAGCGGCGGGCTGGGGATTCTGCCGGGCTTCAAGATGCCGTTCTAGACGTCGCCCGAGCTTTGTGTATCAGCGGGACAAATCGATCGGCGCGAACGCCGTGTTCGTCCATTTTCGAAAGAAGCGTTCGCTCATCTACTGCCTCTGAATCGTCAGCGCCAATAACGCCAAACGTGAGGACGCAATTCGGACTCACGCCGAAATTCGAGTGGAACTGCATCTGCGCTGGATCGAGCAAGAGCGGGAATTTCGCCTCGCTTCGGGCAAGGCGCGCCAACTTCTCCAAATCGCCCTTGAATTTGGGATATCTATCGAGTTTTAGCTCCCCAATCCCCACGATTGTTTGATCCGCAGTGTCCAAGACAACGATGTCAGGAATTGCGTTGTCCAATTGAGGTTCACACAGCACCAAATACTTCGGCCGCGGGAGCCGAGCACGAAGCTCCGCATAGAGCATTGCGTGCAACGTGCACTCGTTGTTGATCTCGCCCTTCTGATATGCCGGGCAACAAACATCTTCCCAGGCAGCCTTGAATGCGCTCGCAACAGACATTGGCATCCTCGCCCTATTGTTCTGCTTCAGGAATGCTAATGCGGTATCGAATCCAGGCGCGCGCCATCGGCCCACTGCTCCGGCGTCAGCAAATCCTCTGTGCCATGGTCGAGCAACAGAACGATTTGGGCGCGACGGCTTCCTGCTCCGTTTTGGGAAGCGCCTTTAGCCGCACAATGGTTGCATCTAGCTTGGCCATCACCCACTACATAGCAGAATCCTGGCAAAACGTCACGTACAGCAATGCGCTCCAAATCCATCACTGCCGCGCCTGAGATCGAAGCGCTGATTGCCTTGCTGGCGAAAGTGCCGGGCTTAGGGCCGCGTTCGGCGCGGCGGGCGGCGTTGCAATTGTTGAAGCGCAAGGACGCGCTGATGGTCCCGCTCGCGAGCGCGCTTTCGGAAGCGGCGGAGAAAGTGCGCGCGTGTTCGAATTGCGGGGCGCTCGATACGCAAGACCCGTGCATGCTGTGCTCGGCGCACGATCGCGACGATGGGCTGATCTGCGTTGTCGCTGAAGTTGGCGATGTGTGGGCGTTGGAGCGCGCGGGCGCGTTCAAGGGCCGCTACCATGTGCTCGGCGGCGTGCTCTCGGCGCTCGATGGCGTGCGGCCGGACGATTTGCGCATCGCCAAACTGCTGGAGCGCGCTAGCGCCGATGGCGTGCGCGAAGTCATCCTGGCGCTCTCCGCCACAGTCGATGGGCAGACGACGGCGCACTATCTGGCCGAGCGGCTGCAGCCGTTGAATGTCACGGTGAGCCGGCTATCGCATGGCGTGCCGGTCGGCGGCGAACTCGATCTGCTCGACGACGGCACCTTGTTCGCCGCGCTACAGAGCCGGCGGCCTTCCTGAACATCGAACTCATCGCGCCTTCGACAGGCTCAGGCTGACGCCGGTACGCAGGAAGCTCGGGTGAATATGGCTCAGACATTGGCAATGGCGTCATGCTGAGCTTGTCGAAGCACGACGCCACGCTCACGACGTGCCGCGCCGCTATTCGCGATTGTGCTCGATGCACTGGGTGCGGGCGCGGGTGATGCGCGGCTCCATCAGGCCGGTTTCACGAAAGCGCGCGAGCGCGGCTTCGTAATCCTCGTACGTGACCGTGCGTGTGATCTTGTCCCACGTGCATCGGCACACGGCGCTATCTTCGGGGCAGGACATCGCGAACCGCTCGTGCGCGCTTTGCGGATAAGGATACGGCGCGTGCTCGCCGCTGCACGCCGCCAACATGCTGAGGCCCAGAAGGGCCGCAAACGCCCAACGCATCGCTCAACTCTCCGACCGGCAAACTTTGCCGGGCAACGCAGCCAGTATGCGCCCAGCACGGTTAAGATTGAACAGAGGTAATGTCGTTAAGACGCCGATCAGGGCTCGGGAACAGGCTCGTCCGCGCCAGGCTCGATCTGCGGCGCCAGTTGGGCGTTGCAGGTCTCGACGTAGCCATTGATCTGCGCCGTCAGCGGATGGGTTTCGCGCTGCGGGCCGGGCATGCGCTCAAGCGCCGCAAAATCGCCTGGCGCCACTTCAGCTGCAATCTTCCCCCAGGTGCATCCGCACAGCGCAGCCGATGAGCCTTGCGCTTCGCAGGCCGTACGGAAGTTACGTTCGACATCCGGCGCGTAGGTCGCGGGCTGCGGATTGCAGGCGCCAAGCGCTAACAGCGAAACAAGAGCAAGTAACCGCATCACGCCTCACTGAGCTTTCGGATCGTCTTGGAAGACGCCGAATATATTGCCTTCGGTGTCGATCAAGTACGCGACATGGCCGACATTGGGAATAGCCATGCGCGGCAAGGCGACGGTTGCGCCAGCTTTGAGAGCGGCGTCCATCGCCGCGGCAAGATCGTCGACGCCGATTGTGCACATGTGGGCGTTGACGGCTTGGCCTTGCGCCGGCGGATCGCCGCGCCGGCGCAGCATGCCGCCATCGATGCCAGGGCCCTCGCCGGTGGATATCATCCAATAGTCGATCGCGGCGATGTGGTTGAAACGCCAGCCGAACACGGCCTCGTAAAAGCGCGCCGCGCGCTCAGGGTCCGACGCGTGAATTTCGAAGTGGACGACGCGCGCCATGGGACACCTCCACCCTGCTGTTAGCCTTAGTTGACGCCCTCTTCCAGCAATCTTCGGCCAATGACCATGGCCTGAATTTCGCCAGCGCCCTCGAAGATGTTGAGGATGCGCGCATCGGCGAGCACGCGGCTGATCGGATACTCGACGGCGAAGCCATTGCCACCGTGAATTTGCAACGCATTGTCAGCAGCAGCCCAGGCAACGCGCGCGCCCAAGAGCTTGGCCATGCCGGCTTCGAGATCGCAGCGTTTGCCGCTGTCTTTGCGGCGCGCGGCGAAATAAGTGATCTGGCGCGCCGCCATGAGTTCGGCGGCGATCATTACGAGTTTGTTCGAGACGCGCGGGAAAAAGAAAATCTCTTGGCCGAATTGCTTGCGGTCGATCGCATACCTGAGGCCGAGTTCGAGCGCGCTTTGGGCCACGCCGACGGCGCGCGCAGCGGTTTGGATACGCGCGCTTTCGAATGTGGCCATCAATTGCTTGAAGCCTTGGCCTTCGACACCGCCGAGCAAATTGGCGGCTGGCACTTTGAAGTCATCGAAGCCGAGTTCATATTCCTTCATGCCGCGATAGCCGATGACTTCGATCTCGCCGCCGCTCATGCCGGGCGTTGGGAATGGGTTGGCGTCATCGCCGCGCTGTTTGGGCGCGAGCAGCATGGAAAGGCCGTTGAAACCCGTGGTGTTGGGATCGGTGCGCACCAGCAGCGTCATCACATCGGCGCGGGCGGCGTGCGTGATCCAGGTTTTGTTGCCGGTGACAACGTAGCTTTCGCCCGCTTTCGCGGCGCGGGTGCGCAGTGAACCCAGATCGCTGCCGGTGTTGGGTTCGGTGAACACGGCGGTCGGCAAAATTTCAGCGCTGGCGATCTTCGGCAGCCACTCGGCTTTTTGTTCGGGCGTGCCGCCGATGAGGATCAATTCCGCTGCTATTTCGCTGCGGGTGCCGAGCGAGCCCGTGCCGATCCAGGCGCGCGAAAGCTCTTCCGAGACAACACACATTGCGGTCTTGCCGAGACCGGAGCCGCCATATTCTTCCGGAATGGTGAGGCCGAAGACGCCGAGCGCGCCCATCTCCTCGACGATGCTCATCGGGATGAATTCGTCGTTGCAGTGCCATTGGTGCGCGAAAGGCACGATCTTGTCGTCGGCGAAGCTGCGGAACTGATCGCGGATCATTTCGAAGTCCGCATCGAGATTTGTATTCTCGAACGTCGCGCGGCCTTGGGCTTCGTGCAGCAGTTCGGCGAGGCGCGTCTTCTCAGCTTGCGTCACGCTCAGCACGACGCGCGGCGCGTCGACGCCGAAATCCGCGGGACGAATGGTCTCGACTTGCGTCATCGGCACGCCGCCGGCGAGTTGAGCTGAATATTCAGCGACCAGCAGCTTGGCGAGCAATTGCTCAGTCTCGCCGAACCTGC
>JADLHI010000206.1 GCA_020848895.1 Hyphomonadaceae bacterium | reverse complement strand
TACCTTTATACGGTCAATATCGGCACGACGAACCCGATCGTCGAAGGCGCGGCCAATGCGCTGACGGCGACGTTCGCGCTGCGCACGCCGACGCAGCTCGGCCTCTCGGCCAACCAAGCCACTGCGTTCAATCCGATCCTCGCGGCGCTGCGTCTCGATACGGCCGCAGCCACGGCCATCGCCGGAATCACGTCTCAGTACGAGTTCTTCGACGCTTACGAAGACCTGATGCCGAACTATTCCGACAGCGCGACGGAAGTCGCGGCGACGGCGATCCAGCAAATGCAAAGCGCAACGTCCAACCGGATGTCGGCTGTGCGCATGCAAGGGCTGGATGAAGTCTCGGTGTGGGGCCAGGAGATCGCTTACGGTCTCAATCGCGACGCGCCGGATGCAAACTCGCAATCGTTCCGCGGTCAGGGCTTTGGCTTCGCCGCGGGTATCGATGGCCCGACCGATAATGGCGCCCTATTTGGCCTGTCGCTGTCGTTCATCGCTTCTGAAGTGGAAGAGCCGGGGCGTCCCGAGGGTGAAATCTCGACCTGGTTCACGCAGGCGAACGCCTACTATGCGACGGCGATGGGCCCGATTGATCTCGACTTCATCGCTGGCGGCGGCTTCGGCAAGCTGCAGTCGCGCCGCTTTGTCGAGATCGGCAATCCGGTTGCGTTCAGTGCGCTGACCGAGGCCGATTGGATGGCCTACGAAGGCCATGGCGCGATCCGCGCTTCCGTGCCGATGGCGATTTCGGAAACGTTCACGGTGACGCCGCAAGCGGCGCTCACGTACGCGGGCATCTCCGAAGAAGGCTACGAGGAAGAGGGCGGCGGTGCGGCGATCGATTATCGCGTCGACAGCGTGTTCTCGCAGCGCCTGTGGGCCGATGTCGGCGTCGAGTTCGCAGCCAACATGCGTTTCGGCCAGCAGACGGTGATCTCGCCGCGCATTTATGGCGGCTATCGCGCCAACGTGCTTGACGAAGGCGCGGAACGCACGGTGTCGTTCGTCTCGACCGGCACGCCGTTCACGCTGACCGATGACGGCGTCGGCCAGGGTGGCCCGGTGATCGGCATCGGCTTTGATGCGACCAACGGCTATTCAACGTTCTCGCTCGGCTACGAGGGCGAGTTCGGCGATCAGATCGAGCGTCATAGCCTCAACGCGGCGATCCGCTTCCGCTTCTAAAATATGGACCGCCGGCGGGACGCCGGCATGCGCCAGTATTTGCAAGCAGGGAGCGCGCCGCTCCGCGGCGCATGCGCGGCAGGAGCCGCGCGCTCCAACCTGGATAGGCTGGCGTCTGCCGGCGAGGGCGCCGGCGGTCCATAGAATTAGCTGGCTAGGCGCTGGCGTTCCGGGTGGGTGGAGATTGTCGCCGCATCGGCGGTGCGGATGGCCTCGTCGGTCCACAAACGGCCATCGGCTTGCATTGGCATGTTGTCGTGGCGCGCGGCGAGGGCGGCGCGATAGATGCCGTGATAGTCGCTTGAGGCGCCAATCTCGGCGCTGTCGTGATCGATGTTCGCGCCGATATCGAGATAGGCGTCGAGATTGGCGATGTTCGGACGCGGCAGCGCGCCGGCGCGGTAGTCATGGGCCATCTGGGCGTAGAGCGCTTCGAGTTTGCTTGCCAGCCCGTCGATGTCGAACAAGGTGCAGGTGTCGCGGTTGGCGATGAGCCGCTGACGCAACTCTTGCAGGCCGAGACGATCGGTGGTCGCGAGCGCGACCGCGCGGGTGATGAAGGTCTCGGGCGATGTGGTGATGAGTTCGGGTGCGCCGGCCGCGCGCACGAGGCTGCCGCACACGCGCGAGGCAAAGCTGCGCCCCATATAGGTGAGCACCGGAACGCCCATCCAAAGCGCATCGGACGCGGTGGTGTGGGCGCCGTAGGGCGCGGTGTCGAGGAAGAGATCGGCCAGCGGATAACGCGCGAGGTGGCGCGGGTTCGGGACCTTCTTGGCGAAGATCAGACGATCGCCGGAGACGCCGTAGGTTTCGGCGGCGGCGCGCAGACGTGCGTTGGTCTCGGTGTTGTAATCCAGGAGCCAGATGACGCTGTCGGGGACCTGGTTGAGGATCGCCATCCAGCGCTCGAACGAAAAGCGCGTGACCTTGTGCGCGGCGTTGAAGCAGCAGAACACGAACGCATCTTCCGGCAGGCCGTGCTCGCTGCGTTGCGGCGGGGCCGTGTCGACGATGCGCTTGCGATCGTTGGGCTGGTAGCAGGGCAGGCGCAGTACGCGCTCGGAATAATAGAGTTCGTGATCCTCGGGGATCACCCATTCGTCGCCGATAATGTATTGATGATAGGGCGTGCCCATCGAGCCTGGGTAGCCCAGCCAATTGACCTGGATCGGCGCGGGCCGGCGCGCGAAAATGCCGAGGCGCGCATCGCGAGTGTGGCCGTTCACGTCGATCAGAATGTCGATTTCATCGGCGGCGATCCGCGCGGCGGCTTCGTCATCGCCGATGCCGCGGATGTCGGTCCAGTGCTCGGCGGCCGCCTTGATGCGGCGGTTGATGCCGTCGTCGGCGGGAATGCCGCAATAGTAGATGAAGACTTCCACGGCCTTGGGATCGTGGGCTTCGAACAGGTTGGCCATCAGATAGCCGACGGCGTGAGCGCGGAGATCCGACGACACATAGCCAATGCGCAGGCGCCGGTTTTGGCCGATGGGCGCGTGGCGCCGATCGCTGGCGCTGTTCAGCCCAGGCGCGGTCGCCTCGGCGTAGCGATGCGAGAGGCCGAGATGCTGCAGCGGATCGTCTGAATAGGCGCATGACGAAAGCGGGTGGAAACGCGAAACGAAATTGGCGCGCGTGAGCTTCGCCGGGTTTGCCGCGATCGGCCATTTGCATTGCGCCAGGCGCGCGGCGGCATATTGCTCAATGACGTCGCGCTGCTCTTTGTTGAGATCGAGGCACTGCGTCAGCGCGGCTTCGGCGCTCTCATATTGCTGGTTGTCGCTCAAGACGCGGCTGAGCTGTTTCAGCAATGTGATCTTGTATTCGATGGCGTCGCCGGTGATGGCGCTGAGGCGTTCGACGCCGGTTTTCCATTGTTCGACGGCGGCGGCGGCATCGCCTTGGCGCTCCAGCGCGCTGCCCAGATTGATGTGCGCCGGGGCGAAATCCGGATTGACCGCGAGCGCGGCGCGCAAGGAGGCGAGGGCGCCAGCATGGTCGCCGGCTTGCGCGAGCAGCGTCGAACAATTGAAGTGCACGATGAACAGCAGCGGATTATCGCCGTTCATGGCGATCCATACCTGGTAGAGCTGGCGGGCGAGATCGTGCTGGCCGGAATTGGTGAGCTGCTGGGCCGCGACGATGAGTTCGTTCAGGCCCAACGATCCGGTCGTGACCTTCTGCAAAGCCGTCACGAACGCCGTTTGAGACATGGAATGCCGCCCGCTTAGGCGGGCCTACGCGCCCGCGCGCGAAGCTCGGGTGATTTGCGTTGCCGAAAGCTTAATGCGCGAACGCCCGGCGCTGGGGCGCCGAGCGTTCTAAGAGGCCCCCAATGCCCCCCGTCAGATCGCCGCGAGATAGGCTTCGATCTGATCGCCATCGAGGCTCGCCACCTGTGTCGAGGTGAAGGCGTAGAGCTGCGTGGCGTTGAAGTTCGCGATGTTGGTGGTGGAGAGGTGATCCAGCTGCGTCGTCGTGAAGGACGCGATCTGGGTCACTTGCAGAGCGCCGATCGTGCCGGCCATGAGATCGTCCATCACGTCCGTTGACCAGGCGGCGATCTGCGTCGCGGTGAGAGCGCCGACTTGGGTGTCGGTGAACTCGGCGACATCGCTGGCACCCAGCGCGGCGATCTGCGTGGTGGTCAGCGCCCGGACTTGGGTCGCGTTCATGGTGGCGACCTGCGTCGCGTCGAGAGCGGCGAAGGCGCCGGCGTCGAGCTTGGCGATTTGCGTCGTCGTCATCGCCGCAACCTGGCTGTCGGAGAGCGAGGTCACGTTCGTGGCGGTGAGCGCCGCGATCTGGCTGGTCGAGAAGGCCGCGATCTGGGTTTCGGTGAACTCGGCCACGTCGCTGGCGGCGAGAGCGCCGATCTGCGTTGCGGTGAGCGCCTTCGCCTGCGTGGTGGAGAGGGCGGCGATCTGCGAAACATCCAGCGCCGCGAGGTTGGCGTTGGAGAAGGCGCCGATCTGCTGAGCCGAGAAGGCGCCGATCTGCGCCAGCGTCAGATTTTGCATCTGCGTCGCCGTGAAGGCCGAGATGTTGGTGGTGGTGATCGCTTGCAGCTGCGTTGCCGTCAGCGCCGCCACTTGCGATTCATCCAGCGCGGCGAGCTTCGTCGAGTTGAAGGCCTTGATCTGGGTCGTGGTCATGTGGGCGATCTGATCGGCGCTGAATTCGCCGATGTCGGTGGCGTCCATGGCCGTGATCTGCGCGGCGGTGAGAGAAGCGACCTGGGTGTTGTCGAGGCCGGCCACTTGGGTTGCGTTGAGGGCGTGGACGTTGGCCGCGACCATAGCCTGCAGCTGCGTCGCCGTCATGGCGCCGATTTGCGTATCGGTGAGGGCGCCGACGACGGTGGCGTTCATGCCGGCGATCTGGGTGGTGCTCATGCCGGCGATCTGGGTGGTGGTGAACTCGCCGATGTCGGCGGCCTGCAGCGCGTTGAGCTGAGTCACCGTGAAGGCGCGCACTTGCGTTGCCGAGAGGGCCGCAATCTGGGTGTCGGCGAAGGCGGAGACCTTGGTGGCGTTGAAGGCCGCCAATTGGCTGGTTGAAAGCGCCGCCATCTGCGTGGTGGTGAAGGCGCCGACTTGGGTTTCATCGAGGCC
>JADLHI010000205.1 GCA_020848895.1 Hyphomonadaceae bacterium | reverse complement strand
GGCGTTGCTTGCGTGGTTCGCGTGCGGGTGCATCGGTGAGCGTCGGCGCCGCCGCTATGGCGCACTCAGCATCGAGACGCTTGAGCGCGCCGTGCGCAATCTCATCATCGTTCACGCCGCTCAGTTGCTGGCGCCGCGAACGCGGCGAGTACGGCGCCCTCACGCGAAGCAACCGCACGTCTCACTTCGCGCCATTGCCGGTGTCTGGCTGCGTCGGCGCCTGCGCACGAAGGGCGATCTCATCACCCGCGCGCAGCGTTTGCTTGCCGTGCTTCGCACTTGGCGCGTGCTCGCCGCCGACCTCGCGCACCGCCGCCGCAAAGGCCTCACCCGGCTGTTGCCGATTGCGCCAAGGCCCGGCCACGCCGCGCCGGTCTCCGCGTTCGCGGCGCTGGTCCCGTGCGCTGCCGACACCTCCTGAACCGGCGCCCAACAAAAGCGTCATCCAAATCCGCCCCGCGCGAGCATTCTTCCGCGGGAGCGCCCGCCCATGCTCGGAGCTAAGTCAAAGCATGCACAAGGAAATTTCCCAAACCCCCGCATCCGTGACCGCGGTCATCTTCCCGTCGCGTTCCTGAGCGCCTAATACGATCCCAGGGACAGACTAGGCCGGCGCGAGAATGCGCCGTGGCAGGGGTGCGCGGATGGCGGACATCTTCATTTCCTACGCGAGCGAAGACCGCAATCGCGTCCGCCCGCTTGCCGAAGCGCTGATCGAGCGCGGGTTCAATGTCTGGTGGGACCGCTCGCTTGCCGCGGGCCAGGACTACACCGCCATTATCGAGAAAGAACTGAAGGACGCGAAGGCCGTCATCGTCGTCTGGACGCAAAGCTCCACCAATTCGACCTTCGTGCGCGATGAAGCCGGCCGCGCCCGTGACGAGGGCCGTCTGGTGCCGGTGATGCTGGATCAAGCGCAGATACCGCTCGGCTTCGGCGCCTTCCAGGCTGAAGATTTCACCCGTTGGAATGGCGGCGCCAACGCGCCGCAGATGCAGCTCTTGGTCGAAGTGCTGAGCGCGAAGCTCTCCGGGCGCGAAGTCAACACGTCCGAGATTGAGCGCCGCCGTCGCCGTCTTGGCACGCGCATCCGCATCGTCTCGCTGCTGACTGTGGTCGCGCTCATCGCCGGCATCGCCTGGGTTGTGAACGATTTCGTCGCTCCCGATCCGCCGCCGCCGGATTTGCGCGCTGAACTGTTGCGCCTTCTGGCGGAAGGCCAGCTCACGCCGGAACAGGCGATCCAGCTTGCGCAAATCCTTGAATCCGGCGCGCTGGGCGAAACAGGTGGAACAGCCGAGGCGCGTCTCGGCGCCCCCAGCCCGGACGCCGCCTCTGAAACAGCGCCGGCGGCGACCGCGACGGATGGCGCCGTCACAGAAGCGTCGTTCGACGCTACCGCCAGCGAGTCTTATCGCGCCGCTTTCACAGCGCTTGCCGCGCATCCAGACGCGCAGGTTCGCCTCGCGGTCGCGCAGATGTCGCAATCGAGCACCCGCGACGCCGCGATGGAGACGCTCTGGACCTACGCCAACGACCACCCCGATGATCCGCTGCGTGACGAAATCTATCTGCTCTGCGGTTCAGTCGGCGAAGCCAACAACAATCCGCTCGGCCAGCGCGCGCTGGAGCAAGCCACCAGCTTGCGTTCGCGCGATCCAGCCGTTTGGCGCATGCTGTCGCGCTCGTATCAGCGCGCGAACCGCAGCGGCGAAGCGCAGGCCGCCGCGCAAGTGTCGGAAGGCGTCGAGGCGCAGAATGCTGGCGATACGGCGCAAGCCGAAGCGCAATTGCAGCAAGCGCTGCCGCAACTCACCGCGCCGCAATTGCGCGCGCCTGTCGCCTCCGAGCTTGGCCAAATCGCCGAAGCGCGCGGTGACTTCAGCGCCGCCAGCGCCCGCTTCTCGCAAGCCTACACCGCGCGCGAAGAAGTGGCGCAAGCTGCGCCCGATTCCGCCGCCGCCGGAGTCATCCAGGCAGACGCGCAACAGCTTGTGCGCGCCCTCGATCGCTCGGGCCGCACCCGCGAAGCTTGCGAGCGTCTGCGCCAGGCCCAGGAGCAGCACGATGTGGCCGCGCCCGACGAAGAATTGCTGCAACGCTGTCAGCGTCAGTTCCGCACCAATCTGCGCAACGATGTCCAGCTTGCCCCGCAGCTGCGGCAGCGCGCGATACAGGTGCGTCCGGAAGTAACGCCGGCGCCGACACCCTGAAGGCTTTCAGCGCGGCTTGAGGAACAGCACCTTGGCCGCGCCGTAGCCGCGCTCGTCCAACCTTTCGAACGCCGGCGTCACAGGACTTTCCTCGGCGCCGACTTCGAGCACGATCAATGCGTCCGGCGTAATCCAACCGCCCGCGCCAAGTCGCTCCAGCGCGCGCTCGCCCAGATGTTTGGCGTAAGGCGGATCGAGAAACACAAGGTCGAATGGCTCACCCAACCCGGCCGGCTTGACGCCAAGATCGGTTGCATCGCGCCGATGGATGCGTGTCGCTCCGAAGAGGCCAAGCGCTTCGATGTTGTCGCGTATCGCCCCGCGCGCCGCGGCGTCTGTCTCGACAAACAACGCAAATGCAGCGCCGCGCGACATGGCTTCTAATCCGAGCGCACCCGATCCCGCGAAAAGATCAAGCACTCTCCGTCCTTCGATGCCGGCCGACCAATCTGCATGCGCCAACACATTGAAAACGCTCTCGCGCGCCCGGTCGGACGTCGGCCGTGTGTCACGGCCCGACGGCGCCACAATCGCTCGCCCCTTGAATG
>JADLHI010000204.1 GCA_020848895.1 Hyphomonadaceae bacterium | reverse complement strand
GCGTTTGATCGTCGTCAGCCGGGCCGCCCCAGCCGACGCCGAAGCGTTGCGCTGCAACGATGTCGGCGCCGCGGCGCAGGATCAGGCGATACGAGCCTGAGCGCAGCCCTTCTTCAGAGATGCGCAGTGGCTGGTTCGCGCCAACATCGACACTCGCGCCGTCGACCGGAATGTCGCGGCCCGTCCGGCGCCAACGCCATTGGCCGCCATCGAGATACCAATCGTAATTCCAGTCCTCGCGCACGATCTGCCATTGCACGCCGCGCACGGCCACGCGCTGACCGTTGGCGTTGAGCGCGATTACGTCGTAGCCGACGGCTTCGCCTTGGCCGGCGCGACGGTTCTCGAACGTCGGCTTCATGCCGAGATAGAATTCGTTCAAGCGCACCGGCACGGTGAAGTTCTCACGCACCACGCGCCCGCCCGGGTCGGCGACGCTTGCAAGCATGCGCGCGCGCAGCGGCAACGTCGTTTGCGGCTCTTCCGGCAATCGGAACGATAGCTGCGCCGCGCCCGTGCCGTCCGTCACCGTGCCCGGCAATTGGAAGAAGCGTTCGTCGAAGCTCTCGTCGGCGACGCCGAAGGCGTAGCCCGCCTGTTCCGGGAACGGGTTGGGGTCGATCATCAACCGCCCCTCCGCTTCCACGGCCAGACCTGATCCCGGCGCGCCATAGAGGAAGTCGGCTTGCACATTGATCGGCCGCGATTGACCACGGCGAAGCACCTCTTCGCTGGCTTCGATTTGCACGCGCAGGCGTTCGGGTACGAAGTCTTCAACCGACCAGCTGACGCTGCCGGCGATGGCCTCTTGACCGTCGACGGTGAGTTGCGCGCTCCAGACGCCGCGTGGCGCCGAGCGATCGATCTCGATGTTCTTCGCAATCGCGCCGCCATCGACGGCTTCGGTCAAGCGGATGCGCCGCGCTTCGGTGCCGTTCGGACGATAGACGACGAGCGTCGATTGCCGGTTTGCGATCGCGCGGCCGACTTGATCGCGGATAAGACCGATCAAACGCACACGCTCACCGGGCCGGTAGATGCCGCGCTCGGTGTAGAGATACGCATCGACATCGCCAGGCGCGCTGCGCCCATCGACGCCGCGATCTGAGAGATCGAGGCTCGCGCGTTGCAGATCGAGCGCCGCGAAGTCGCCCTCGCCGCCATACGCCATCACGTAACGCGCCCGCGCCGGGCCATCGCCGTTCACCAGCGCATCGTTGAAATGCACGCGGCCGTCACGGTCGGTGCGCACGCGCGCCAATTCTTCGTTGTTCGAGGCGATCAGTGTCAGGGTGACGTTGCTCATCGGCCGCGCCGTGCGCAGCGAGCGCACCACGACGTCGAGGCCGGTCGCGCCTGAGAAGCTCTGCAGCGCCATGTCGGTGTAG
Source organism: Hyphomonadaceae bacterium (assembly GCA_020848895.1). GTDB lineage: Bacteria > Pseudomonadota > Alphaproteobacteria > Caulobacterales > Aquidulcibacteraceae > Vitreimonas. The sequence goes on along the minus strand of JADLHI010000204.1, from coordinate 4,177 downwards.
AGAATCCAGCGATACGACGACGCTGCGGATTCATTCTCGCCCTCGCTGCGCTGACCGGCGCTCGGCGAAACGTCCTTCACTTTGACGATGTAGGCGCCGGGGCGGAACTCGCGCAGCGCGCCACTCAACGAAAATACGGTGGTGACCGCGCTGTTGCGAACGCGCGTGTCGACGTCGATCTGACCCTTGTAAACCGAGACGCCGACGCTCTCGCCAGCGCTGCTGAAACTCCAATAGCCCCAGCCGCCCTCTTCGTTGCTCTCACCCTGCTCCAATTGATACTGCGAAAGAATGCGATCCGGCACGCGCAGGACTTCGACTTCGATGCGCGACACGTTCACGGTTTCGATGGCGATGCCGTCCGCTTCCGAGCGCGGCAGGATCACGCCGTTGCCGGCAAAGCCGACATAAGCTGGGCGATCGCCGAAGGTGAGCGTGAAGTTCTCGTCGTATTCGGTGCGCTCGCCGGTTTGCGACGGCAGGCCCTGACGGATGGTGACTTGGCGCTCCGGCTCAAGCGGCAAGCCGCCAAGGCACAAGAGATTGCCCGACACATCGACTTGGAACGGCGCCGCCGGCTCCAGCGCGATGTAATCGGCGAAATTGACCGAAGGATCGGTCGAGAGATTTTGCGAGAATTCCAAACACGCACGTGGCTCAACACGATCCATCTCGGCGCGCAAACGCACAAACGCCATGCCATCGACTTGCGGCAAGCCCGCCCGCGCCGCGTTCTGGCCGCGCGCATTGCCGCCGGCGCCAATCGAACCAAGCTGCGCGAAATCAAATGCGGGCGCGCCGAGCGATACCCGCCCCAGCACCGCGCCGCCCCAAAGGCCGACGAGCAACGCAATCGATGTTGCGAGCACGGTCGCGCGGTTGGCCACCGCCCAGTCCCGCGCAGGCGCGGCCCAAGACCAATTCCATTTGCGCGGGTCGACGCGCTCCGCGAGCGCTTTCCAATCGAAGGCCATGTCGCGCGTCTCCCAATCCCGCCTAGGGCGTCGGCATCATGCTTGCCCGAGGCTCGCGCACCCAGCAAGCCACCATTAAATTCCGGCAAAGTTTAGTCTGGCGCTGCGGTTGCGGCGCGCGCAGCGACGTGTTTCAACAGACGCAATCAAAAATGACGCTGGCGGCGCCTTTGCCGTCAAAGCGGGAGGACACGAATGAGCGACGGCGCCAAGCCCGGCTTTCCAGCCATGTCTATTGAGCAGGCGCACAAGCTGCTCACCGCGCCGGGCACGCCGCTTGAGGTAGGCGAAGAAGAAGTCCGCGGCATCCGTATGAAAGTATGGAAAAACGCGCCGCCGACGCTGCGTGAGGTCTACGCCGCCGGCGCGGCGTGGGCTGGCCGCGACCACCTCGTGTTCGAGAACGAGCGCGCCACCATCGGCGCGTTCCAAGCCGCCGCCAACAAGTTCGCCCACCAACTGGTCGCCGACGGCGTTAAGCCGGGCGACCGCGTCGCCGTTATCATGCGCAACGTGCCGGAGTGGCCGGTGGCGTTTTGGGGCGCGGTTCTGGCGGGGGCAATCGTCACCCCCCTAAACGCGTGGTGGACCGGCCCTGAACTCGAATACGGCCTCAAGAATTCTGGCGCCTCGCTCGCGATCATGGATATCGAACGCTACGAACGCGTCCGCGAGCACATCGATAACTGCCCTGACCTGCGCAAGATCTACGTCTCGCGCTCAAGAGAGGAGATCGCCGATCCCCGCGTTGCGCTGTTCGAGAGCGTGATCGGCAAGACCGCCGATTGGGCCTCGATCCCGCCGGCGCCGCCGCCGGCGATCCCCGCCAAGCCCGACGATGACGTTGCGATCTTCTATACCTCCGGCACCACCGGAAATCCGAAAGGCGCGGTGATCTCTCATCGCAACATTATCTCCAACATGCTGAACGGCATGTCGGCGCAAGCGCGCGCGTTCCTGCGCCGCGGTGAAGCGCCGCCAGCGCCCGATCCGAACGGCCCGCAGCGTTCGTTTCTGATTTCGGTGCCGTTCTTCCACGCGACCGGCTGTTTCGCGATCATGATCCCGGCGATGCTGACGGGAAATAAGATCGTCATGCAGCGCCGCTGGGACGTCGACCAGGCGCTGCCATTGATGGAAAAGGAACGCATCACGCATTTCGGCGGCGTGCCGACGATCGCCTGGCAAGTGCTCGAACATCCGAAGATCGATGAGTACGATCTTTCTTCCATCGAAGGCGTTTCGTACGGCGGCGCGCCCGCCGCGCCTGAGCTTGTAAACCGCATCAAGGCGCGCTTCCCGAGCGCACAGCCCGGCCAGGGCTGGGGCATGACGGAAACCTCCGCCACCGCCGTTTCCAATGGCTCAGAAGACTATATGCGCAAGCCCGCCTCCACCGGCGTGCCGTCCGCAACCGGCGAAGCCAAGATCGTCTCGCTCGAAGGCAAAGAACTCGGCCCCAACGAAGTCGGCGAGCTTTGGTACAAGGGCCCGATCGTCGTGCGCGGCTATTGGCAGAACGAGAAAGCGACGAAGGAAACCTTCATCGACGGCTGGATCAGGACCGGCGACCTCGCCAAGATCGACGAAGAAGGCTTCATTTACATCGTCGATCGCGCCAAGGACATGCTGATCCGTGGCGGCGAGAACATCTACTGCGTCGAAGTCGAGAACGCGCTCTACGATCATCCTGCCGTCATGGACGCCGCCGTCATCGGCAAACCCCACATGCAACTCGGCGAAGAGCCGCTCGCGGTCGTGCACCTCAAGCCTGGCGCGTCAGCCACAAGCGACGAGCTGCGCCATCACTGCGCGCAAAAGATCGCAGCGTTCAAAGTGCCGGTCGAAGTGATCTTCTGGCCCGAGACGCTGCCGCGCAACGCCAATGGCAAGATCATGAAGGGCGAACTGAAAAAGCAGATCGAGAACCCGCAGTTCTAAGCCACAAGTCTGGACCGCCGGCGCCCTCGCCGGCACTTCGCCACTCGCGAGCACCGGAGCTTGCTTGATCGGTCTGAATGCCGGCGAGGGCGCCGGCGGTCCAGATTTGATGCATGCACTTGAGTTTCGCGACGCGCGACGTAGCTTGGTGCGAAGCGAGGAGACCAACGCCCATGACCAAGATCATCTACGAAATTGTCCGCCACGACGGCGGCTGGGCGTTCAAACTCGGCGATACGATTTCCTCCACCTATCCCAATCACGACGCCGCCTATAGCGCCGCCAAACGCGTCGCGCTTGAGCAGATGCGCCCAGGCGAGACCGCCGGCATCTCATGGGAAGACGAACGCGGGCGCTGGCACGACGAAATCTCCCCCGGCGACGACCGCCCGGAAGTTGGCATCGTCGACAAGAACTGAGCTTGGAAGATTTTCGCAAATGGGCAATGCGCGCCGCTGAATGGGGCGTCGATTATCGCGCGCGGTTGCGTGAACTGCCGGTGCGCCCGCCGGTGCAACCTGGCGAGATCGCCGCCAAAATTGCGCCGTCGCCGCCCGAAACGCCGGAGCCATTCGAGAACATTTTTGCGGATTTCGAGCGCGACATCGCGCCGGGCATGACCCACTGGCAGCATCCGCGATTCTTCGCCTATTTCCCGTCGAACTCGGCGCCCGCTTCGCTCGTCGCCGAGCACCTCGTCAACGCCATCGGCGCGGTGTGCATGCTCTGGCAAACATCGCCCGCGGCTACAGAGCTGGAGACGCGCGCCGTCGACTGGCTTCGCCAAGCGTTCGGTTTGCCGGACGCGTTTCAAGGCTGCATTCAGGATACGGCCTCGACAGCCACACTCGCCGCGGTATTGGTCATGCGCGAGCGCGCGCTTGGCTTCACCGGCAACAAGACGGGGCTGACCGGCGCGACGCGCTTGCGCGTCTATTGTTCTGCTGAAGCGCACTCTTCGATCGACCGCGCCATTTGGTTCTCCGGCATCGGCGCCGACAATCTCGTGCGCATTCCGATCAAAGGCCCTTTGCGCGGCGCCGATGCCGAAGCGCTGCGCAAATTGATCGCGGACGACATCGCGGCCGGTTTCAAGCCAGCCGGAATCATCGCCAATGTCGGCGCTACCGGCGTCGGCGCGACCGATCCGGTTGCCGACCTCGCAACGATTGCGCGCGAGCACGACCTTTATCTGCACGTCGACGCCGCCTGGGCCGGCGCCGCGATGATCTGCCCTGAGCTGCGCCATCTCTGGGCTGGCG
>JADLHI010000203.1 GCA_020848895.1 Hyphomonadaceae bacterium | reverse complement strand
GTCGCGCTTCGACAGGCTCAGCGTGACGCATTGGTTTGCCGGTACATAGTGCTCAAAAGAGAAGCCCCGGCAACGCCGGGGCTTTGAGTTTTCATTGATCCAACACGAGCGCGAATAGGCGCTACAAAACACCGAGCATGGAGGCCACCAGCGGGTGACGCACGATATCGACTTCGCCCAGGCGGCAGACGGCGATGTTCGGCACGCCTTCGAGTTTGTCGGCGACGGCGTGAAGCCCCGAGAGATCCGGCAGCAAGTCGGTTTGCGCCGGGTCGCCAGTGACGACCATGGTCGAGTTCCAGCCCAAGCGCGTCAGCAGCATCTTGATCTGGCCGTAAGTGCAGTTCTGCGCTTCGTCGATCACGACGAAAGCGTTGTTGAGCGTGCGGCCGCGCATGAAACCAACTGGCGCGATTTCGATGAGGCCCTCGGCCATCAGCGCCTTGAGGCGCTTCGGCGACAGCCGATCCTGCAGCGCGTCGTAGAGCGGCCGCAGGTATGGCGCGAGCTTGTCTTCCATCGCGCCGGGCAGGACGCCCAGCGATTCGCCGGCTTCAACCGCGGGACGTGAGAGCACGATGCGGCCAACTTTGCCCGCTTCGAGCGCTTCAACCGCTTTGGTGATGGCGAGATAGGTCTTGCCGGTGCCTGCGGGGCCGAGCGCCAACACCATGGCGTGCGTGTCGATGGCCTCCATCAGCGCGCTTTGGCCTTTGGATTTCGGGCGGACGTTTTTGACGAAGCTATGATCGCGATTGGAATCGTTGGCGGGGTGATAGCCGCCTTCCAGCACCTGCAGATTGCGCGAACGACGATCGTCGCGCTGGAATTCCTGAACGTTCAACACGCCTTGGGCCTGCCGACGCTTGGTAGTGCGCTTCGCCATAGAGTGCTCCTTTCGGGAGTACGAAGAGCCCGCGCGGCTTCTGCCGGCGGGCGTTGGAGAGTCGAAGAAGTCTGAGGAGTCGAAAGAGTCGTCGGCGTGAGCGCCGTTGGGCGTTTTGGTCGGTGCGCTGAACTTGCGCTTTGTGCCCACGTACTCCCCCACTAACGGGCTTGCGCCCTGGAGACGGGTGGACCGGAACGTTTCCAGTCCGATGGTTACAGGAAGCGCTGAACCGGTTAACGACGCGTTGAAGACCCGGAACGTCTCAAAAAATTCTCACAAAGCTGGAGCCGCAACGATGCCGATCTTTTCCCTGGCGGACGCCGATCTCGAGGTCGAGGAGGCGGACGCCTACTGGGTGGCGCCGACGGCGGTGTTAATCGGGCGCGTCGTGTTGAAACGAAACGCCAGCGTCTGGTTCGGCGCCGTGCTGCGGGGCGACAACGAGCCGATCATTGTCGGCGAAAACTCCAACGTCCAGGACGGCAGCGTGCTGCACACCGACATGGGCGCGCCGCTGACGATCGGCAAAGACGTAACCATCGGCCACCAAGTGATGCTGCATGGCTGCACGATCGGCGATACCTCGCTGATCGGCATCAAGGCGACGGTCTTGAACCACGCGACCATTCCAAGCTTCTGCCTCGTCGGCGCACACTCACTCGTGACCGAGCGCAAGATCTTCGAAGAGGGATCCCTGGTCACCGGCGCGCCGGCGCGGGCGATGCGCAAGCTCGAAGAGCAGCAGCGCCAGATGATCCAATTCTCCGCGCATCACTACGTGGACAACTGGAAGCGCTACAAACGCGACATGAAACCGAGCAGGTTCGAGTAATATGGACCGCCGGCGTCCCGCCGGCCAACTTTTGTGCCTCCCGGCGGGACGCCGGCGGTCCATATTTTAGAGTCGCCAGTGATTGACGCCTTCGGCGTCGGTAACAACACGCCCGCGCGCGCCAACCGGCTCACGTTGCCCATCGGTGAGAAACGCGATCGTCTCCGCATCCTCACCCGCAACGTAGGCAAGGAAGCGCTCCGCCTTCGGCGTGCGTCCAACGATGACGCCGCTCTTGGCTGCGCCTTCGCGATCGTAAAACACCGTGTACGTCTCAATCGCCGCTTCGCCGGAATACGTTTCCAAGAACGCCGGCGCAGGCCCGCGCTGCGCGTCAGCCTGATCCTGCACGCTCGGATCGTGCGCGCCCTGCGATGCAATAGCAGCATCGCGTGAAATCACCATGCAGTGGGTCGTCGTCGCAAAGCCGCCGTTCCCGAACAGCAAGCCGTGGCGCCCGCTTTCACGCAGGCCTTCCGTCATCGAAGCAATCGCGTGGCTCATATAATTGCCGACCGGCCCGCCGCCGAACGTCAGCCCGCCAAACACCGTCATCTGCCGGTCCACCGGCCAATCGATCGTGCGCCGCGCCAATTTCGGCATCACCGGAAAGCACGAATACAGTTCGACCAGATCGAGTTCGCCGCTCCCGATGCCATTGAACGCCAGCGCACCGCGCAACGACGCGTCCAAGCTCAAAGACCGATCCAGCCGATCACGCGCCAGCACGTCGCCAGGCTCACGCGCCGCCGCGCCGCGCCCGACATAAACCAGCCGCGTCTCGGCCACGCCCGCCGCTTTCGCCCGCGCAAGGCTCGTCACGATAAACGCCGCGCCCTGGTTCACCGACGCATTCGCCACCGTGAGTTTCGTGTACGGAAACGCGATAGGGCGATTGTTTGCTGAAATCGCCGCGATCTCTTTCGCCGACACTGCATTGCGCAGCCACGCATGCGCATTCGCCGCCGCGACGCGCGACATGCCGGCCCAAATCTCCGCGCTCTCGGCTTGCGCTTCCGCCAGCGTCTGGCCCCAACTTGCGCGGCAGGCGTTCTCATAGAGTGGGTACACATCCGTCGGCGCCACGATCCCATAGCGCGCGCGGCCCTCGCGCGTTCCCCGCGCCGCCGATTCACGCACAGCGTCGCGCTTGCCGCCGGCCGCGCGCTTCGCCGCCGTCCGCAACGCTTCGCCGCCGGCGACGGCGCAAACGTCAGCTTCGCCCGCCGCAATCCTGTTCGCCGCCGCATTCAGCAGCGCGACAGGGCTGTCTCCCATCGGATAACGCGTCTGCGCGCAATGACGTGGCGTTATCTCCAATAGGTGCGCCAGCGGCGCGGACGCATCGGCGAATTCCGGAAACGAAAGCTGCGCCACCACGTCGAGCGCGTCGATGCGCCCAAGCCATCCGCCACGGCCATCCGCATCTGCATTCCGCAACGCAACAGCCATCAACTCAACCGCATTCAGACGCTCTTCGCGATCATTGATCTGGCCGACGCCGACGATGACTGGAATTTTGCTCTCGTCCATTGGCTCCGCCGCGCTATGCTTACGCCCATGATGCATACGCCGATCTGCCAACGTCTAGGCATAGAGTTTCCGCTGTTCGCGTTTTCCCACTGCCGCGATGTCGTTGCGGCAGTCTCGAAGGCGGGCGGCATGGGTGTGCTCGGCGTCGCCGGTTACTCTGCGGAACGCCTGAAGCAGGAGCTCGATTGGATCGAAGCGCATGTGGGCGGCAAACCCTACGGCGTCGATCTCATCGTGCCCAACAAGTACGAAGGCAAAGGCCAAGGCGCGAGCCTCGAGGCGCTGCTTGGCGGCCTGCCGGACGCCCATAAGCAATTCGCCTCGGACATCCTGGCCCAGCACGGCATCGACGCCAGCGTGATTGAAACCGAGCGCAAGAACGCCGGCGGCTTCGCGCGCAACTTGGCTGACGCCGGCGCTTCATCCCTTGAGGTCGCGTTCCAATATCCGATCAAGCTTATCGCCAACGCTCTCGGCACGCCGCCGCCGCTGATGATCGAGATGGGCAAGAAGCATGGCGTTGCGGTGGCGGCGCTTGTGGGCGCCAAGGAGCACGCCCTGGCGCAGGCGGCGGCGGGCGTGGACATTATCATTGCCGCGGGCACGGAAGCGGGTGGTCATTGCGGCGAGGTGACGACGATGGTGCTGGTGCCCGAGGTCGTTGAGGCTTTGCGCGCGGCGAATATTGATGTGCCGGTGCTTGCGGCTGGCGGCATCGTCACGGGATCGCAGATGGCGGCGGCGATGGCGATGGGCGCCGCGGGCGCCTGGTGCGGCTCGGTGTGGTTGACGACGCCGGAAGCGGAAACCAGCGAAATCATCAAGAAGAAGCTGCTCGCCGCCACCTCGCGCGACACCGTGCGTTCCAAGTCCCGCACCGGCAAACCCTCACGCCAGCTCCGCTCACCGTGGACAGACGCATGGGAAGCCGAAGGCGCGCCGAAGCCTTTGCCGATGCCGCTGCAGACGTTTGTGTCAGAGCCGCCGCTACGGCTGATCGACAAGCTCGCCGATGGCGGCCACGCCGGCGCGCAAGACTTGGCGACATACTGGGTCGGCCAAGGGGTGGGGATGATGAACGAGCCGCTCTCGGCCGGCGCGGTGGTGCAGCAATTCAAGGAAGACTTCGCGCGCGCCTATGAGCGCTTGGCCACGGCTATCGGCGAGTAACTCAGCACCCATTCCCGGGGTGATGCGAAGCATCGATCCCGGGACCCATAAACACGCTTACACGAAGCGCGACTCTTGCCGCGCCTCTGTGAAAGCCAAACGTGTTTATGGGTGCCGGACTTGTCGCTGCGCAACGATCCGGGAATGGGTATTTGAGCTTAGCGCGCGTCGTTGGTCGCTTCGGTGCGGAGCGGGCCGTTCCAGACCTTGCCGATGCGGACATCGACTTCCGGGCCAAGGTTGAACCAGGCCAGTCGATCGCGCGTCGCATCGATCACCACGAAGCGGTCGCCCCGCTCCAAGGTTTGCGAAAGCGTGTTGCGGATGACGCCCGAGGTATAGCGCGTGCGCACCAGCCAGAGGCCGGGGCCGAGATCGCAAACGAAACCCATGCTCTCAAGCGCCGCCATGAACGCCATCCAAGAGCCGGAGAAAATCTCGGCGTGGACGAACACGTTCGCGGCATCTTCCGTATCGTTGGCGGCGGCGGGCTTGCGCAGACCGCGCAGCGCCATCACGCGCCGCGCCTCGGTCCAATTATCCTTGCCAGTGTCTGAAACCATGGTCGTCGGGCGTACGCGGCCTTCGGAGAGGAAGGTCGCCATCTGCTCGATCGAGTAAGGGCCGAACGCGCGGCCGCGGATCTGCACCCACCATTTTGTGGCAGTTGCGGTCTTCAGCGTGACGACGTCGCTCACGACATTGCTCCGTTTCAGAACGGAGATGCGGGTTCGCGCCTCCGGCGAAAGCGGAGGTCTGCAATCGCTATGCCGGAGTTTTGAGTAGGGTTTGGTTAGCCGAGCTTGCGCGGTTCGAGGTCGATAGCGAAGCCGCCCTCGATCAAACGCGCGACCCGACCGTATATGTTGCCGGCGCGGACCCAGACGCCGATCAGCGGCGGCGGGCGTCTACTCTTTATAGTGATGCCGGAGAGCGAGAAGTCGACGACTTCGCCTTCGTAGGCTTCGCCGGTTTCGAACTCGAGCTTGATCAACTGCGAACCGTCGCTGATCGGGCGGTGATCCTCTTCGATGCCGAGATCGCGGTTAACGGCGATTGTCAGCTGCTCGGCCATCTTCTCGCGCTTGTGGGCGGTGAAATCGAAGATGACCGCGACCTCGCCTTCGCCGCACTTGCGCGCCACGTAACCCGACACGCGGCCGAAGCCCGCAAGGTAGATCACCACCCGATCGCCGACCGGCGGCAGGATCGGCGCGGCAATGCGAATGTCGCCGGGCGAAATATCGGCGGTCCGGCAATCGTGCTCACGGCCGAGACCGTCGAGCAGACGTCCGCTGACTTCGATCGGCATGCGCCGAAAGCGGCGGCGTTCGCGGATGCCGACGGTGGCGGCGGTAAGCCGGCGGGCGGCGGCGGCGATATCGATCTTCGGGGCAGCGGACATGGCTCTATTAATGCACCTTCACCGTAAACGTTTGCTTAAGCTTTGACGGCGGGGCAGGGCTTGGCGCCGGGCGCGGGCGCGCGCAAAGGTTCCGGCAACAAATAAGCAAGGGACGAAACCGTGGCTGAACCCGAGGGCGGCGATCGCTTCGACTATATTATCGTGGGCGCAGGCTCGGCTGGCTGCGTGCTCGCGAACCGGCTGAGCGAAGACCCGAACGTCACCGTCGCGGTGCTTGAAGCCGGCGGCAAGAACGAGAGCTTGCTCGTGAAGATGCCGGCTGGCGTCGGCAATCTTATTGCGGCCAAGGGCGTGTCGAACTGGGGTTTCGAGACGACGCCGCAGCAATTCATGGACGGCCGCAGGCTCTATCAGCCGCGCGGACGCGGCTGGGGCGGCTCATCGTCGATCAACGGCATGATCTACATTCGCGGCCACGCGCGCGATTACGATCAATGGCGCCAGATGGGCCTTACCGGCTGGGGCTATGCGGATGTGCTGCCGTACTTCAAACGCTCGCAGCACCACGAAGACGGCGCCGATGCATGGAACGGTGAAGCCGGTCCGCTGTGGGTGTCGCGCGGCCCGCCAGGGCATCCGATCTACAAGGCGTTCATTCAAGCGGGCGCGGAGGCGGGCTATCCGGTCACTCGCGATTTCAACGGCCGTCAACAAGAAGGCGTCGGCCCCTATCATCTCACCATCCGTGACGGCGAACGCTGGAGCGCGGCCGCCGCTTATCTGAAGCCAGTCATCGGACGCCCGAATCTCAAAGTGATCTCGGGCGCCTACGCGCACCGCATCCTGACCGAAAACAAGAAGGCGATCGGCGTCGAGTTTTCGGCGGGGCCAGGCAAACCGACGCAGAACGTTTACGCCAAGCGCGAAGTGTTGGTGTGCGGCGGCGCGTTCCAGTCGCCGCACTTGCTGCAGCTCTCCGGCATTGGCCCAGGCGCCGAATTGCAGAAGCACGGCATTGGCGTGATCCATGACGCGCCGGACGTCGGCCGCAACCTGCAGGATCACCTCGACGTCTGCGTCATCTACGAGATGACCAAGCCGCTCTCGATGTATTCGCTGACCAAGGGCTTTAAGCAGCCCATGATCGGCATCGAATACATGCTGACCAAGCAAGGCCACGGCCGCACCAACCACCTGCACGCCGGCGCTTTCTTGAAGACACGCGGCGAACTCGATCGCCCCGATATTCAGCTCCACCTCGTCAACGCGCAGATGCGCGATCACGCCCGCATCAAGGCCGACCGCGATGGCTTCACCATCCACGCGTGCCAGTTGCGGCCCGAGAGCAAGGGAACGGTGACGCTGGCCTCGACCAATCCGTTCGACGCGCCGGCCATCGATCCGCGCTATCTGGCGGAAGAAAACGATCGCCGCACGATGCGCGATTCCGTGCGCATCATCCGCGACATCGTCAAACAGCACGCGCTCGATCTTCTTCGCGGGGCCGAGTTTGCGCCAGGCGAGCACATCCGCACCGATAGCGAGATCGACGCGTGGATTCGCCAGAACGGCGAGACGATCTATCACCCGGTCGGCACCGTCCGCATGGGCGCGGACGCCAAGGCGCCGCTGGACGAGCAATTGCGCGTCCGTGGCGTCGATGGGCTGCGCGTCATCGATGCGTCAGTGATGCCAACGCTTATCGGCGGCAACACCAATGCGCCGACGATTATGATCGCGGAGAAGATTTCCGATCTGCTGCGGGGCAAGCCCTATCTGCCGCCACAAGATGCGCCGATCGCTGAAGACGAGCGGGTGACGGTTTGAAGCTTGCGCGTCCGGTCGCGGCCTTCGGGGCGCTGATCGGCTTCTTCGGCCTCGGGCTGCAATACTGGCTGCTTTACGCCGATATGTCGGCGCAGGGCGCATCCGTGCTGGAGATCACCTGGCGCTACTTCGTTTGGTTCACGCTGCTGACCAATGCGTTCGTGACGTTGGTGATGGCGCGCGCGGCGCTGAAGCCTGAGAGCCTAACCGGACTCAACGCGCCGCGAATCGAGCTGATGGCGGTTACATCGATCCTGTTCGTGTGCATCGTCTACAATGTGCTGCTGGCTTCGCGCTGGAACCCGCAAGGATGGCAGAAGGCGGCGGATGTCATCGTCCATGACATTGTCCCGGTGACGTTCGCGCTCTTCTGGCTCCTTCGCCCGCACGGCTCGCTAACGTGGCGCGATGCGGCGTTCGCGGCGCTCTGGCCGTTGGCGTACGCGGTTTATGGGCTGACGCGCGGCCTCTTCGATCGCTTCTATCCGTACTTCTTCATGGACCCGACGGCGCTGAGCTATGGGCAGATCGCGCTCAACCTGGTTGGCCTTGTCGCGGCGTTTGCGCTTGGCGCGCTGTTGCTTCTGAGCATCAGCCACGCGCTGGGGCGCCGTAAGTCGTAGAAACGCCACAGACGCGGATCAACCCAAGCGGCGCACACTCGGGGAGCCGCTCATGCGCGTTGCTTTGCTTGCTTTCGCCTTTCTTGCCGCTTCGGTTTCAGCCGCCTTCGCGCAAGACGAAATGGACAGGGCCGAGCGCGAATTGCGCGATGCCATGGCCCCGGCTGCCTCGCAGGGCGCTGTGGTCGAGCGCGTGTCGCCCGACGAAGTGCGCGTGCGCATGCCCTCCGACATCACCTTTGATTTCAACCGCGCCGACGTGAAATACGAATTCATGCCGCGCATCACCGATTTGGCGCGGACCTTGAACCGTTATCCCAACATGTCGGTGAGTGTTGTCGGCCATGCCGACGCAATTGGCTCCGACGCTTACAATTATCGGCTTTCGGAGCGCCGCGCCTATTCGGTCAGCGAGGTGCTGTCACAATACGGCGTTGATCACTACCGGATCAGAACCTCAGGTATGGGCGAGATGTCGCCGATCGCCACGAACGCGACTGAATGGGGCCGCGCGCGCAACCGCCGCGTCGAGATCAGTGTGCGCCGCGAGGATCCCTACAAGGATTAGGAAAAGCGCCGGCGGCGGTCGCGCCCTCAGTCGTTCACCACAACAAGCCGCATCGCTTTGGGCGCCTTTGCCGCCGGCGGATGCAGCGACCCGAGGCGCAGCAGCTGCACCGTGCTGCCTTCAACGAATTGCTCGCCGCCCAGCGCCTGGAAGAGGCAGAGATAACGATTGCCCAAAGTGGCGTCGACCTTGAGCGGCGTGATCAGGATTTCGGCCCCGAGCTTGCGGCCGGAGACGGTCTCGGCCGTCACCCGCGCAATCGCCGGCTCGCCGGCCGCGGCGCATGAATCGATGAGCGCGTTCACCAAGGTCAAGTCGGGGGCGAGGAAGAAGCGTGAGAAATCGTGCTCGCGCAGATCGCGACCGAACACTTTCACCAAGTCCTGGCCGAAGGTGCGGATCGGCATCCGCCCGTCCTTGGTCCGCTCGATCACGAACAGGCGCTCAAGCACCTGGTCCGCGCCGCCTTTCTTAGGCGCCGCGCCAGCCGCTCCCGCAAGCGCCCGCCCATAGGCGAGCAGCGCCCGTGTATCGGGATGAAAGGTCTCTTCTCCCATCATTAACAATAAACGCCGTGATTTGCTTCGAGTGCGCCGGCTGCTACGCAAGCCCCGCGCCCAAGCAAAGCCCAAGAATTTTGGCGAATTTCGCATTTTTCCGGCTCGCTTTCCCGCCGCGCGCGAGGCGTGGCCTCTCGCTTGCACCTGCCTTGGCGAAATTCAGGAGAGACGGCCTATGACCGTTCCAACGCGGTACATCCTCGCGGCGTTCGCATTCTGCGCCGTAGCGCTCGCACACTTCATCGCGCCGACAGACGCCTCTGCTTGCGGCAATAACGGCTGCCCCACGCGTCCGCCTTGCCATCAAGGCTGCAACCCAACTCCGCCGCCGCCCCCGCCACAGTGCTGCGAGCGTCCGACGGTTGTGGTGCCGCCGCCGAACGTGCCGGCGCCCAACGTTGTCATCGTCAACGCCGGCGCGCGCGCGTCCGCGCAAGCCAACGCCACCGCGATCGCCATCGCCAACGTGCGCACCGGCGACACCATCATCCGTCAGAATATGGTGATGGAATCCGGCGCCTCGGCGCAGGTGCAATCAGGCGCCTTCGCGATCGTGGAAGCCAGCGCCCAAGCTGAGACCGTCGCCCGTGAACGCGATCTGCTGATCCAGGCCATTTGCCTCGACGCGCAAGGCAACCCGCACCCGGCTTCGCAAACCTTCGGCGGCCGCGACGTGGCGCAAGACTATCGCGGCGAAATTTTCCGCTGCATGTCGGGCACGCGCATGCGCTACACCGCGGGCGATCGTTCTTACGATTGCGAGCAGGGCCAAGCGCTCTGGTACGAGGGCGCGCGCGCCGAGTGCCGCACCCAGCAACCGCGCCGCCCGTGCAACGAACGTTCGCTGCTGCGCCGCTTCGGCCCCGGCGAAAAGAACGTCCATATCCGCGACACCGAGGCCCGCACCACGCAAACCGAGACCACCTTCAATGCCGCCATGACCATGGACGGCGGCGTCGGCCAGTCGGTGTGGTGATCCACCTTCTCTTCAACGCTTAGCTGCTCTCCCACCACTCATCTCAAGGCCATCCCCTCGGCCTGCCCCCGCGAAAGCGGGGGTTTTTGTTTTGCGGGTCAGAAGCGAAGCGTAACGCTGAGGTGCGTGTAAGTTACGTCGTGCGCGCCGCGTGAGAGCAAATCGTCGCCGACGGCGACATAGCTTAGATACGGATTGATCAGCACGTTGTCGTTCGGCCGCCAGGCCAGCGAGATTGCCGCCGCGCGCCCGACAAACGCATCGTCGCCGCCCGATGTGCCCGCGAGCGCAGTGTTGCCGGCATAAGCAAAGTCAGCCGTCTCGCTGCGCCAAACGCTCGAGAGCTTGAGGTTGACCGTAACGTGTTCGGCGGGCGTCAACGCCATCAGCGCGGCTGTCTCCACCGTGTTGGAAAAGCTGGCCAAGCCGTTCTGTCCGAACCATTGGCTGTTGGGGAATGGCGGGGCGAACGTGCCTTGCGTGTCGTCGCCGAGATCGGCGTCGCCGCTGCCATAGGTGAAGCGCCCGCCAACGCGCGGTGCGAGCGGGGCGTCGGCAAAGCGCCAGCCGATGTCGATCGTGCCGCCAAGCGCGCGAATATCGTCCGCGCCGAAGGCGCCGCGCTGGATCATCAGCTCGCTGTCGAAGTCCAAGGCGCCTTTGCGGCCTGACAAACGCGCGCCAACGCTGACGCGGTCGTCGTTCTCTGTGACGCCGCCCAAAGTCGCGGTGTCGCGGTCAAGTTCGTAGGCGTACACGTCCAGCACGGTGGCGCCCAACGTTCGCTCGATACGCGCGCCATAAAAATCCTGGCCGACATCGGCGTCGTCGTCGAAGGCGCCGCGTTCATCGACGACTGGGTTGCCGCCGAAGAGATCGGCGCGCCACGGACCGTGGGTATAGATCAACCGCACGAGGTCGTGGCGCTGACGCACATTGCCGGAATCGCGCGTGGTCGTGAAACGCGGGCCAAGTGACAGCTCTTGGCGGCCCGTCCTTAACGTCAGCCTCCCGCCGAAGGCATGTGCGTAAATATCGAAGAACGCCTGCTGCACGTCGGCGCTGTTGTCGTCGGTGGCGGCGGGGATTTCGCGGCCGATGCCATCGTGCGCGCCAAGCTGAACGAAAATGCGCGCGTTGTCGTTGAAACGCAGATCCGCGTGCAGCAACAGACGCTGTAGCAGCCACTCGTCATCTTCGACGCCAGCTAACCCCAAGCGCGGTGCGTCGAGCACCGAGAAGCGCCAACGCGCGTCGCCGCCGACTGAAAGCGTCACACCATCCGTCACCGCCATGTTCTTGAACTGCGCGCCGTAGGGGGCGTCGCCGTCGCCAACATCGCTCCAATCTTCATCGAAGCGCTCGGGTCTGAACGGAGACGCATCTTGTGCGAGCGCAGGCGCGCTCGGCAGCAACGCCGCGACGGCGATGCTTGCGCCCGCAAAGAGCGCGCCGCGCTTGCAGTGTCTGACCGACATACGTCCCCCGGCCCAGCCTATCGAAGAGAGAGGCGGCCAGAAAGGGCGCGCGCCGCCTGTTTGCGGTATAATAGGCCGCGCCGCGATCGTCCCCGACCGTTAGTGCGTGACGTTGATCGTCGTCAGCGGCGCGCCGTCGCAAACAACCTGCACGGACGTGTATTGACCGCCAGCCGGGCCGAAATACCGAACCGGGTGAGCGGTGACGACTTGCGCCTGCATGCCGGATGGCGCGCGCAGCGCGAGCGTCAGCACGGTCGTTGTCGTCCCCGCAGCTTCGTTTGCATCGCGCGCGAGCGAAACACCGTAGCCGGGCGTGCCGAGATCGATCTCGCCGCTCACGGTCAGCGTGGCGGGCGTGCTTGAGCCAAGCGTTGCTTGCCAGTCGCGCTGCGCGAGCACGCCGCACGGCAACGCGGCTTCCGCGCCCGCCGCTGCTTGCGTTGTGGCCGGCGCTTCGGTGGTCGCCGGCGCCTCCTCGGTGGTGGCCGCTGGCGGCTGGCAGGCGGCCAGGAGCAAGGCGCCAAGCGCCGCTGTCGTCAGAATGTGAGTGATTTTCATGGGATCGCGCCTCCAGCTGCCCAATGCGCCGCCACCATAGCGCGGTGGGCGCCCACGACAACGCCGTCGCCCTGGACAAGCCGGGGGAGCGCAACTTATGTCCGGCACATGACCGCACTCGACGTCCGCTCCGCCCGCCCTGACCAGCTCGTTGCTGGCGACAAGGGCAAATGGGAAATCATCGTCGGCCTCGAAGTCCACGCGCAGGTGACTTCGAACGCGAAGCTCTTTTCAGGCGCCAGCGCCGCCTATGGCGGCGATCCGAACGCGCACGTCTCGCTCGTGGACGCGGCGATGCCCGGCATGCTGCCGGTGATCAACAAGTTCTGTGTCGAGCAAGCCATCCGCACCGGCCTGGGTCTCAATGCGCAGATCAACAAGAAGAGCCGCTTCGATCGGAAGAACTATTTCTATCCAGATCTGCCGCAAGGCTATCAAATCTCGCAATTCAAAGAGCCGATCGTCGGCGAAGGCCAAATTGAAGTTGAGCCGGACGGCGAAGAGCCAGTGACGATTCGCATCGAGCGCCTGCACCTGGAACAAGACGCCGGCAAATCGATCCACGATCTGTCGCCCTCGGAAACCTTCGTCGATCTGAACCGGGCAGGCGTGGCGTTGATGGAAATCGTCTCGCGCCCGGACATGCGCTCATCGAAAGAGGCGGCGGCTTACTTCAACAAGCTGCGCTCGATTGTGCGCGCGCTCGGCACCTGCGACGGCAACATGGAAGAAGGCTCCATGCGCGCCGACGTGAACGTCTCCGTGCGCCGCCCGGGCGAAGAGTTCGGCACGCGCTGCGAAATCAAGAACGTCAACTCGACGCGCTTCATGCAACAAGCGATCGAGTACGAAGCGCGCCGCCAAATCGAGATCATCGAAGGCGGCGGCAAGATCGATCAAGAGACGCGTCTGTTCGATCCGGACAAGGGCGAGACACGCACCATGCGCTCAAAGGAAGACGCGCACGATTATCGCTACTTCCCCGATCCGGACTTGCTGCCGCTCGTCCTCGACCAAGCCTGGATCGATCAGATCAAAGCCTCGCTGCCGGAATTGCCGGACGCGAAGAAGAAGCGCTTCGCCAGCGAATACGGCCTCACCGCTTATGACGCCGGCGTCCTCGCCGGCGATAGCGACGCCGCGGCCTATTTCGAAACCGTCGCCAAGGGCCGCGATGGCAAGCTTGCGGCCAATTGGGTGACGCAAGAACTCTTCGGCGCGCTGAACAAGAGCGGCCTCGAACTTTCTGCGTCACCAGTGAAGGCCGAAGCGCTCGGCGCGCTGCTCGATCTGATGAAGGACGGCACGATCAACGGCAAAATCGCCAAGGACGTGTTCGCCAAGATGCTCGAAAGCGGCGACGCGCCGGGCGCCATCGTCGAGCGCGAAGGTCTGAAGCAAGTCACGGACACTGGCGCGATCGAAAAAGCCATCGATGAACTGATGGCCGCGAACGCCGATAAGGTTGCCGACGTTCAAAAGAACCCGAAGGCGTTTGGCTGGTGGGTTGGTCAGACGATGAAGGCGACCGGTGGCAAAGCGAACCCGGCGGTGGTGAATGAGATTCTGAAGAGGAAGCTTGGTGTGTGATGATCGCGCTACGACCCGGAACGGTTTTGTTTTGGGAAGTGGCGCGGCTCCCGTTCAACGCGCTGCTGGCGATGTTCTCGGTGGTGGCATTCGAACCCTTGTTTGCACGTTTCCCCACGGACGCCGCTTGGTCGTACGTTTGGACGCGAGACTTCGTTGTGACGTTTGCCCTTGCCAACATCTTCTACAGCCTCATCCATCCGCTTGATCGTTTGCTGCAGCGTTCGAATTTTCAAGGCCGGGCAAGTGCCGGTCGAGTTGCGCTATGGGGCGGGCTGACGCTGCTGTCGATTGCGTGCGTTTCGCGTGTGGCGTCCAGCCTTGTCTCGATGGCGTTCTTTTGAGTTCGGAGCTCAATCAAGACGAACGCCTCTTCTCCTACGGCACGCTGCAGCAGGAGAATGTGCAGCTCGCTACGTTCGGCCGCTTGCTCAGCGGCGCGCCAGATGCGCTGGTCGGCTTCAAGCAAGAGCTGGTCGAGATCACCGACTCCGACGTGCTCGCCAAGAGTGGTGAGCGCTTTCATCCGATTGTGGTGCGGAGCGGCGATGAAGACGATCGCGTGGCTGGCACGGTGTTCGAGATCACACCGGAAGAGCTCGCCGCCGCGGATGCGTACGAAGTCAGCGACTATGAGCGCGTATCAGCGCAACTGGCGTCCGGCTTGACGGCTTGGGTCTATGTGAAACGCTGATCTCGGACCGTCGGCGGTCCAAGGCGTTAGCGTGCGCGCGCCGTCAGCGGCGTGTAGCGCACGACATGGCCCGCCGCGCCAATCAGATCGCTGCCGCCGATCTCATTGCGCAGGTGCGTCTCGAACGATGCGGATTGATACGCGGCGAGCCGATCGCCGCCGGGCACGAAGGCCTGCATCATCACTGAAAACCAGATGTACATCAGCATCATGCGCATGCCCCCGAATGCAGAAGCGTGAAACCTCGTTCAATTCGGTTGCCTGAGTCTTAACGCAGTGGCGCCCCGGAGTGGGGAGACTCCGGGGCGCGTTGAGCAGTCTGCCAACCAGGGAGGGTTATTGGCTGGCGATGATGCCCAAGATGACGCCGGTGGCGATGCCGACCAGCAGATAGTCGCCGCGATCGTCGCGGACGTAGTGGTAGCCGCGCGGCGGCGCGCGCAAGCGATAGGCGCGATAATCTACCGGACGATAATAGTCGCGATAGTACGCTGGGAGCCGGTCGCCACGGCGCCAAGCGCGGTAGCCGTAATCGACATAGCCGTACTCAGCCGGCGCCGGGCCGTAATACCAACGGCCGTTGTAATTGTAGCCGTTATAGCGGCTCCGATCCCAGCGTTCGTGACGCCGGTCGTCACGGCGGTCGCGGCGATCGTAGCGATCATGGCGCCGGTCGTCGCGTCGCCAATCGCGGTCGCGTCCGTCACCGTCGCGATCCCAACCGTCGCGGTCATCATGACCACGGCCACGGTGTTGCGCGGCGGCTTCTGAAGTTACTGCGAGCGGGGCTGCAAAAGTCAGAGCAGCCAGCATCGCTGTTGCGAGACGTTTCTTCATCGTGAGGTCTCCTTCCTGCTTCCCTTGAACGGCCCCGTTCAAAAGAAGGTCCCTCTGTCACGGTGCAGTGTGTCAGGCCGTGACTGAACCTCACCTGAATCGTCGCGGAACTTTGGCCAGGATCGGCCTCAGACAATGCCCAATATAAGGCGTTTGAAACACCTCGACGGGATTTCGCGGCGCTTCTCCATCAAGTCTCACAAGCCCGTGAGCACTCACTGTGTCTTTGCTTGCCGTGGCGGCTACTAGCGCTGCCGCCGGCGGAGGGCCATCTTCGGTGCTCGCTTGGGAGCAGGCTGATGACACAACCGATCGAACTCTATTTTTGGCCGACGCCGAACGGCTTGAAGATATCGATCGCGTTGGAAGAGATGGAGCTGCCATACGTCATCAAGCCGGTGGCGATCGGCAAGGGCGATCAGTTCAAGCCCGAGTTTATGGCGATCTCGCCGAACAATCGCATGCCGGCGATCATCGACCCGGAAGGGCCGGGCGGCGCGCCCATCTCCGTCTTCGAGTCCGGCGCTATCTTGCAATATCTCGGGCGCAAGACCGGCAAGTTCTATCCAAGAGATGAGCGCAAACGTGTCGAGGTGGATGAGTGGCTGATCTGGCAAGTGGCGAACATTGGTCCGATGTTCGGCCAGGCCAGCCACTTCAAGAATTACGCGCCCAACCTCGTCGATGATCCCGAGAAGATCGCGTACGGCGTCGCGCGCTACAATAACGAGGTCAATCGTTTGCTCGGCGTTATGGAACGCAGGCTCGATGGCCGTGAGTTTCTCGCCGGTGACTACTCGATTGCGGACATTGCCTCTTACCCGTGGGTGAAGATCGCCGGCGTCTTCGATCAAGAGATGAGTAACTTTCCGCGCGTGCAGGCGTGGCTTGATGGCATCGTTGCAAGGCCTGCAGTGAAGAAAGGTGCTTCCGCCGGCGCCGACCTTCGCCGCCCGCCGCCTGCGCCTGGCAGCGCTGAACAGAAGGAGGCGGCGCGCGCGTTGTTCGGTCAGACGGCGGCGTCTGTCGCCGATGCTGTGAAAAGCAATCGGTAACGAATAGGCGCCTAATCCAAATAAATCGAATTACGGCTTCCGCGGCTTAAGCTTATCGCAAGTAAAGCACGATAATGCTCCACCCCGACGGCGCGAAAAATGCACGTCGGTGGGGGAAACGTACACGGGCAAAGCCTGGGCGTTTCCGAGTGGTACAAGGGAGCGGCCAAAATGGCGTTCACGGATATTGAAATCGCGGAAGTGCACGAAGCTGTGCGCCGCCAAGGTGATTGCGACAATCTTTACAAGCTGGGCCTCATCTATTCGACGGGCCAAGATGTGGACCTGGTGCAAGCGCACATGTGGTTCAATCTGGCGGCCGCGCGCGGCTCGCAAGCGGCCAAGGAATGCCGCCGCGAACTCAGCGATCTGATGACGAAAGATCTCATCGCGGAAGCTCAAAAGCGCGCGCGCGAGTGGCTCTCGGTAAAGCATCACTAACGGACGTTAGCGAACGCCGGTTGGCTTGCGCTATTCGGCGTCGGCGTTCTGCGCCGCGATCGCGACCTTTTCGAAGCCATGGTCCTGCAGCGTGTCAGTGACCGAGACGACGTTCTGATAAGCGACGTCGAGATCGGCGCGGATGAAGACGCGCCCTTCGGCGAGAATGTCTTCGCGCTCCAACGCCGGGTCCGCCGCCAGGATGTGCTCGAACGTCCTTTGCGCCAGCAGCTCGAGCGTCGTTTCCGCGCCGCCGACAAACAGGCGATAGCCGATCGCATCTTCGCGCAGCTCGACGATTGTCGGCTCTATCAGCGAAGCGCCGCCATGGTCGGCGCGCGGGAGGTCCAAACGCAGATCGACCGTGGGCTTGGGCGCGGTGACCATGAAGATGATCAGCAGCACCAGCAGCACGTCGATGAACGGAATAACGTTCGGTTCGGCGGCAGGTTGCATATGCGCGCGCATGCGCGCGGCGGATGAGGCCATCGATCCCTCCCGAGCTTGGCTCGATGATGGTGCTCACGCGTGTGCGCGGAGCGCCAATCACGGGCGCGAGAGGCCGTTCACAAGACTGAGAGCTTAGTTGGTGCGATTGCCGCGAAGATCGTAATAGAAGCTGAATTGCACCGGCAGCGCGTCGCGCACATATTGCTGCATGAACAGATTCACTTGGCTAATGCGTGAGCGCGGGACGTAGACGACGTCGTAACGCTGCAGCGCTTGCGCACCCGGAAGGCCGCTGCGCACCGCGCGCATCGAAAGATCGATTTCCGATACCGTCGTCGCGCCGCGGGCGCGCGAGAGAATCAGCACATCGCGCCGGTGCGCGCTCGGCAAGAAGCCACCGGCAAGCGCAACCGCTTGGAAAGCGTCCATGTTGGCGGGCATGTCGTAGATGCCCGGGCGCGCGACTTCGCCGCCGACGAACACTTGCCGCGATCCGTAGCTGCGCGGCGTCACCGTAAGCTCCGGCATGCGCAGATGCGCCGCATAAGCTGAAACCAGAATGTCGTGCAGTTCTTCGGCGGTAAGGTCGGCGGCGCGCACGGCGCCAATCAGCGGCAGCGCCAGCCTGCCATCGGGGCCAATCGTTGCGTTTCTAGAAAGTTCCGGCGCCGAATAGATCGTGATCTCGACTTCATCGCCCGGAAACAGGCGATAGGCCGGCGATTGCTCCGAATAGACCATCGCCGGCTGCGGCAGCTCCGAAGCTACCGGCGGCGTATCCTGCGCAATCGCGGCAGGCGCGGTGAACAGCAGAGCGATGCAGACAAACGCGACGCGCATGGGACGACTCCAACCCTTTGTTAGCGCGCTCGCGGTTAACGAGGCGTCGGCGCGCACATTGCCTTCACTTGGTAAACGATCATTCACCAAGTGCGGGCAAGATCGTTGCGCCTACGATTGAGGAGCGGCGATGCAGACGAGCAGCAAGGCTGAAGCCACGCGGAGGTGGTTTGCCTGGGCCGACGCGCCGAAGCTGAGTGTGGCCGATGTCGCCGCCATGCTTTGGGGCGAGCGCGGGGTGGTGCTCGCCGTTGGCGGCGCGATCTGCGCGCTTGGCTTGATTGCAGCGCTTGCCGCGCCGCGCACTTACACCGCGCGCTCTGAACTCATCGTCCGGATGGGCGAGGAATATGTGTATCAGCCGACAACTGGCGGCGCAGGCGCCGGCGCAACGCCGGACATGCAAACCATCGTGAACGCCGAAATGCGTTTGATTGGCTCCGGCGCGGTCGTGCGCGGGGCGATTGAAAGCGTTGGTCTCGCCACGCTCTATCCCGATATCGCCGCCTCGCCCGCATCGGACGCGCGCAAACTCGCGGCCGCCGAGCGCGCTTTTGTGCGGCATCTCAGCGTCGAGACGGCGCCGCAGACGCCGGCGATCGGGCTCGCGTTCGAACATCGCAGCGGCGAAGTCGCAGCCCAAGCGCTGAACGCTCTGGTTCAACAATACCTCCATCATCGTCGCGACGTGCTGGTGGGCGGCGAATTTGAAGCGCTCTCACAGGAGAGCGGCGATCTCAGCACGCGCGCCGGGCAAGCGACGGCGGCGCTGTCGGCGTTCTTGACCGAGCATCAGATCGGCGACTTCGAAAGCGAATTGGCCGCGCTCGCCGCGCGCGCTGGCGACATCGAAACGCAATTGCTCGATGCGCAGACAAAGCGTCAGGAAGCGGAATCGCGGAGCGCGTCGCTGCGCCAGCGTTTCAATGCCGAGCCTGAGCAGATTGAACTCTACCAGGAATCCGATGCGCGCCGCGATCTTGTTGAAGCGCAGATGCAGCGCGAACGTTTGTTGTCCGCCTATCAGCCCGATGCGCTTCCTGTGCGCGAAGTCGATCGCCGCATTGCTCAGTTGCAGGCTTTCCTCGCTGGGGGCGATCCGCCAAGCGTGACGCGGCGTGGCCCCAACCCCGTGCGCCAGGATGTCGCCAGTCAACTCTACGCCATGGAGGCCGAGGCCAGAGCGCAGCGTGGCCGCGAAACGGCCCTCGATCGGCAACGCACCGAAGTGCGTGAACGTCTGCGTTCGATGCAGGCGCTGGAGCCGCGCTTCCGCCAATTGCAGCGCGATCGCGCAATTCTCGAAACCAACGCACAGAATTTCGCCAGCCGCGCCGAGGAGGCGCGGGCGCGAAGCCAAATGTTGGGCCGCGCCACCGACAATATCAGCCCCGTCGAACGCGCCACGGCGCCGGCGCAAGGCAAGAGCCTGCGCTGGCCGATCATGATCGTGAGCATCCTGATTGCCGGTATCGTCGCGCT
>JADLHI010000202.1 GCA_020848895.1 Hyphomonadaceae bacterium | reverse complement strand
TTCATGCCCTTCTTCAGGAAATGAAATTCGTCGTTCAACTCGATCAGCTTGTAGGCGGCGCGGGCGCGATAACCGTCAGCGCGGGCGCGCGCGACGTAGGGATCATTCAGGTGCCGCTTCATCCAATTGCGCGAGCTTTCATCGAGCTTCTTGTTCTTCACGCGCGTATGCATCTGGCGTTCACCGCCAGCGCCACTCTTGGGCTTGCCGGTCCACCGACGCTTGGGGGGCTGTTCGTCGCTCATCAGCGCGCCTCGTGTTGGGCCATCAGCCGCATCAGCACGCCCTCGCGCAAGCCACGATCGGCGACGCGGATGCGCTCGGCCGGCCATACGCGCAGCACGGCGTCCAGAATGGCGCCGCCGATGACGACGAGATCGGCGCGGTCCTTGCCGATGCAGGCATTCTCGGCCCGTTGCTCGCGCGTCTGCGCCAGCAGCTTGGCGATGGTGGCGCGGCAATCCTTCACGTCGAACCACATGCCGTCGACGCGTGCGCGATTGTAGCGCGGCAGTTCGAGGAAGACGCCGGCGAGCGAGGTCACCGTACCCGATGTGCCGATGATGTGGCTGCGGCCCTGAGCGAAGCTGTCGCGCAGATGCTGGGCTTGGCCGACTTGCGCGATCGTCTCGGCGATGCGGGTAACGAGGGCTTCGTACCACGCGTACTTTGCATCGCCTTCGGGCTCGACATCATCCTCCGCGAGCGTGACTACGCCGATCGGACAGGTGCCCCATGAGATGATTGGCGGATTGAGGCCAGCATCAAGAACAGCGCTCGGCGCGATCCAGGAAATCTCGGTCGAGCCGCCGCCGATATCGACGATCATGGCGTGCTCCGCCTCGCGTTCGAACAGGCTTGCGCAGCCGAGCACAGAAAGCCGCGCTTCGTCTTCCGCAGAGATCACATCGAATTTCAGCCCGAGGTCTTTCTCGACCCGATTGAGAAACATCTGACCGTTCGAAGCGGCACGGCAGGCTTGCGTTGCGACACAGCCCACGGCGATCGGTTCGCGTGCTTCGATGCGTTGCGCGCATGCGGCAAGCGCCTGGTACGCGCGCCCCATCGCGCCTTCGCTCAAGCGGCCGGTATGCGCAAGGCCCTCGCCCAAGCGCACGATGCGCGAAAAACCATCGACAACTTTCAAGCTGCCGTCACCATTCCGCTGCGCCATCAGCAGGCGGCAATTGTTCGTGCCCAGGTCCAGCGCCGCGAAAATCGGCGGCCGCTGCCGCGGGCCAGGACGCGCGTCGCCTCGCGACGCGGGCGTCCGCCCATCATGGTTCATTTTCTATTCATCCAGCAGTGCGTCGCCGCTCTGCAAAATTGCCAGTTCGCCGCGATGCTAGCGATTTTGCGCCGCCCGCGCAGCCTCGATTCGCCCGGATTTGGCCCTCTTCGCGCGAAACCGCGGTCGTTTAGACACATATTCGTGTCCACATGGCGTGGCGCTGGGACCAATCCTTGTGACCGGCGTTATCGCTTCATACGTTACGGGGGCGAGAGAGAAGGAAGGAGTAGAGGAGGAGAAGATGCAAGCAGCCAAATTCTCCATCGGCCAAGTTGTGAAGCACAAGCTGTTTCCGTTCCGCGGCGTCGTGTTCGACGTCGACCCGGAGTTTTCGAACACCGAGGAATGGATGCAAGCGATCCCCGAGCCCGTGCGCCCGGACCGCAACCAGCCCTTCTACCACCTGTTCGCAGAGAATTCCGACAGCCATTACGTCGCCTATGTCAGCGAGCAAAACCTGATTGCTGACGACAGCGGCGAACCCGTCGAACACCCCCAAATCGAACTTTTGTTCGATGAGACGGACGACGGCGCCTACAAGCTCCGCCCGGAAGCGCTGAACTAGAGCGCCCAGATAGAGTGAAAATGATCGGCGGTCGCAGCAATGCGGCCGCCGATTTTCTTATGTAGATCGCCGGCGTTCCGCCGGCATGCACTGGCGTTGGCCGGCGGGACGCCGGCGGTCCATATTATTGAGCGCGCTGGAACGAATAAAAATCGCCGCCGAGCGGCAGAATGCGCGTCAACTCATCGAGCGCGGCTTGGGTTTCGCCAACGAGTGCGGGATCGCCGAGATCATCGGGCGCCAGCTCTTCGCGATAGTGCTTCTTGATCCATGCTTCGAGTTTGCCGGCGAGCGCGTCGTCGAGCAAAAAACCCTGCGATGCGGCGGCGCGCTCTTGCGGCGTCATCACAATACGCAGCCGCAGGCACGCGGGGCCGCCGCCATTGCGCATGCTTTCGCGGACTTCGACGTATTCAACCTGCCCGATCGCCGCGTTCGGCCGCGCGATCATCTCGGCAACGTAGGAGGCGGTCTTGTTGTTCTCGCGCACTTCAGTGGGCGCGATGAGGGTGAGCGATGAAGCGCCGGGCAAACGAACGAGCTGCGAATTAAAGAGATAGGACGTGACCGCATCGTCGAGGCCGACGCGGGCGCGCGGGACCTCAACGAACACTGGCTCGAAACCCTGCGCCTTGGCACGGGCATCGGCGTAGAGCGCGGCCTTATCGGCGAAGGCG
>JADLHI010000201.1 GCA_020848895.1 Hyphomonadaceae bacterium | reverse complement strand
TCGTAAACGCGCAGAAGACCTTCGGACCGGCTCTCGGTGAGCTGCATAAGATGTGCTTTCGACATGCGCGCCGGGGCTGCAAATCCATTGCCACGGCGCAAAATTCAGGAAAGGCGGGCTTATGGCATCCTGCCCCGACAGAGTCCACGGGCGGTGGATGCGGCGAGGCGTCAGCCATCCGAAGCTCGTGGATGGGCTAGCCGTCCTTCGCCGCCGCTCTTCGGAGGACATCCCACACTCGCTTCCCGAGCCGGGGATGGTGCGGACGGCGGGACTCGAACCCGCACGCCTCACGGCGCTGGAACCTAAATCCAGTGCGTCTACCAGTTCCGCCACGTCCGCTGGATGGGGCGTGCTTTAGGGGGTGTCAGAGCGGGCGTAAACCGGCCTTCGCGCGAAAGCGCCTCGGCGCGGCCGGCCGCCGCTCCTGCCTAATTCCAACCGCTCGATGAAGCTTCGGCCGCCACTTCGTTGGTCGGGCGCGCGATGAGGCCGTTTTGAGTAATGCGCACTTCGTATCGGGCGCCATCGGCCATCGGCATGTAGGCGCCTGAGCCATAAAGGGTGTCCACCATCGGCGCGTACTTGCTGTAGTCGCGCGCCAGCGGCCAAAGATCGATGCCCGATTGGCGTTCCGGACGGATATCGTAGGCGCTGCGCTCACCGTTCAGCTCTTGCTGCGTGTCGGTATAGCGGCCCGAGAAGCGATCCAAACGATACTGAGACGTGAGGCCAAGCACCTGCGCCCACGGCTTCCAACGCAAAACCCGCGCTTCCATGCGCCATTCGTCGCCATGCACCTCGAACGTCCGGGTGATGCCTTCAGGGGCTTCGGCCGTCGGCGGCTCGGTGACGATGGCTTCGTAGAGTTGCGGACCCTTCTGCGTCAGTTCGATCGTGGCGACCGGACGCTCATAGGTCAGCAGGTGGTAGCTCTGCACGTTGAGGCCAAGCAGGCCAATCAGCGCGCCAATGCCGAGGAAAACAGCGCCGCCCAGAACGCCTCGTCCGCCCTTCACGGGCCGGCCGCGGAACATCCAGCCGAGGCCACTGAGCGCGAACGCCAAGCCAATCACGGCCACAAAGCCCGGAATGATCCACCACCACCAAACCATAATTCTTCCCCCTCACGGAGCACGCGTCCCAATCCCAAGGGTTAACGCAAAAACTGGGTCCAAAACAGGTCCGATCAACCCACGGGCTTGCGCTTCAGGCGCGTAGGCGCCAACTCATTGAATATCTGCGGTAAAATGTCCGGCAGATCATCGGCGCTGAGGCCTGGACCAAAGGCTTCGCCGGCGCGGCCGTGGACCCAGGCCGCTGTAGCGGCCGCTTCAAAGCTGGCCATGCCTTGGGCGATCAAGCCGGAAATCAGGCCCGCCAGCACATCGCCCGATCCGGCCGTGGCCAGGAACGGCGTCCCGGTTGTGTTGACGATCGCGCGCCCGTCAGGCGCGGCAATCACCGTCGAGGCGCCCTTGAGTAGTACAACACAACGCGCGTAGGCGGCTGCGGCGCGCGCGGCGCCGATCGGATTGGCGGCGTTGCTCCAGATGCCCGGGAAGGCGCGGCGAAACTCGCCGATATGCGGCGTCATCACATCGCGCGCATCAAGCCCGTGCGTGAGCGGCGCGAGCAGCGTGATCGCATCCGCATCGAGCACAAGCGGACAACGCGGTTTGGTATCCATCGCCGCAAGCAACATCTTGTAGTGCGCGTCACTCGTGCCGAAGGCCGGCCCGATCACCATCGCCTGCGCGGTGCGCGCTGCTTCCGCGAAGCTAGCTTCGCCGCCCGCTTCTCGCAGCATGATCGCCGTCAGCTGCGCCGCGTTTTCGGCGAGTGCGTCACTGGGCGAGAGCACCGTCACCAGGCCGGCGCCCGCGCGCAGCGCCGACCGCGCCGATAAGCGCGCGGCGCCCGTGCGTGCGTGGCCGCCGCTTGCGACAATAACGTGTCCGCGTTCGTGCTTGTGCGCATCCGCCTCGGGCCATGGCATTGTCCAGAGCGCGGGGTCGTTCTCGAACAGGTTCACCTTCTGCGCGGCGACAACGCTTTGCGGCGCGCCAATATCCGCAACGACGATCTCGCCGCACCAAGCGCGCCCCGGCATCAGCGCGTGCGCGGGCTTCTTGCGGACGAA
This sequence comes from Hyphomonadaceae bacterium, assembly GCA_020848895.1. GTDB lineage: Bacteria > Pseudomonadota > Alphaproteobacteria > Caulobacterales > Aquidulcibacteraceae > Vitreimonas. Next base: position 4,737 of record JADLHI010000201.1, on the reverse strand, counting down.
CGTCACCGTCAACGCCGCTTCAAAACACACATCCCCGAGCGGATTGCCATCATCGCCGTTGACGCCGCTGGGCACATCGACGGCAACAACGCGCTCGGCGGGCAAGAGCGTTGCAAGACGCGCGGCTTCGCCATCAAGCGGGCGCGAAAGTCCGGCGCCGAAAAGCGCATCCACATACAATTCGGCCGTACGTCCGCTCCTGCCGAGTTCGAAAGTCTCACCGCCCCAAGCGTGCGCCGCATCGGCGGCATCGCCCTTAAGCATATCGCGCGAGACAAGCGTCTCGACCCACACCGGCCAGCCCGCCTCGCGCAACGCGCGCGCAGCGACCCAACCATCGCCGCCATTATTTCCTGGGCCACACAAGACCGCCGTCGGCTGTTGCGGAAAGCGTCGCACAATCGCCTCAGCGACGGCGCGCCCGGCGTTCTCCATCAGCGTGCGCGTCGGCACGCCGGCGGCTGCGCAGGCTTCATCGATCGCGCGCATTTCTTCGACGCTGATGATCTCGGCGCTCAACGCACTTCGCCCCGCACCATGCTCTCGCCGAGCTGGACGAGTTCGATCGCGCCGTCTCGCACCTCAAACTCGGTGATCGACGCATAGCCAGGGACGCAGACGATCGTCTCCTCACTTCGCATCGCAGTGCTCGCGAGAGCGTTGATCGCTATGAAGTGCGAGAACACCGCCGCGTCCCGATCAACGCCCAGCGCCCACGACACGACGCTATCGCGCCACATGCGCAGCGCCGGATCGACCTCACTCCAACGGCGGCGCGCCGCGCCAGGGTCCCATGGAAAGTTCTGACGCAGCCACGAGCGCCGGTCCGTTACGCCAACGGGAGCGACGACTTCGCTCACGCGCTGTTCGACGTGGGAGGCGCCGCCCGTGCGCCGCTCGAACGGCGCCGCCGTCTCGCGGCAACGGCGCATCGGAGACGACAGGATGGCCAGCGGCCCCCGCTCCACCAGCGCCGCCGCCGCCGCTTCCGCCTGCGCATGTCCCGCTTGGGAGAGGCCCGGATCGTCCACTGCCCCACCCCAAGCTGCTTCAGGTTCACCGTGCCGGATTAAGAACAAGCGCGTCATTTCAACGAACCTTAGGCTGGCCAGCGCCGGGCGCCAGCCGTTTGATTGAGCAGCGGCGCCTCCGAATGAGGCGCCTGTCGCGCCACCCTCAACACCCGCAGCGGCTTACCTTTCAGACTCATGCGCCGCGGTCCAAGACGAGCCGAAATCGCGCCAGTGTTTTGTGGATAAAGGGGTGCTGCGGTGAAGAAAATCGAAGCCATCATCAAGCCGTTCAAATTGGACGACGTCAAAGAGGCGCTCCAGGAAATCGGCCTCCAAGGCATGACCGTCGTCGAAGCCAAGGGCTTCGGCCGCCAAAAGGGTCATACCGAACTCTATCGCGGCGCTGAGTATGTCGTTGATTTTCTGCCAAAGCTGAAAGTCGAAGTGGTCGTCGGCGACGAGCAGGTGGAAGCCGCGCTCGAAGCCATCCAGAAGGCCGCGAAAACCGGTAAGATCGGTGACGGCAAAATCTTCGTGCTCGATGTTCAGAACGTCGTGCGCATCCGCACTGGCGAAACCGGCCCGGCGGCGGTCTGATCGCCAAGAGCAACTGATTCTATTTGGGGCCGCCGCCGGACCGAGACGCGCGCCGCCCAGTCATATCAACAAAAACGCTCGGGGGAGTTTCCGATGTCAGAAGAAATTCTGAAGCTGATTAAGGACAAAGAGGTCCAGTTCGTTGACCTGCGCTTCAACGATCTGCGCGGCAAGATGCAACACGTCACCTTCGATGTGTCGATGATCGACAAAGACATCTTCACCGAAGGCACGATGTTCGACGGCTCCTCGATCGCCGGCTGGAAGGCGATCAACGAGTCCGACATGGTCATGCGCCCTGACCCGGCGGGCGCGCACATCGATCCGTTCTATCAGCAAACCACGCTCGCCATGTTCTGCGATATTCTGGAACCAGGCACGCTGCAGCCCTATTCGCGTTGTCCGCGCGGCATCGCCAAGCGCGCTGAGGCCTATGTGAAATCGTCGGGCGCCGGCGACGTCGCGTACGTCGGGCCGGAAGCCGAGTTCTTCGTGTTCGACGATGTGCGCTGGTCCACCGATCCGCACAACACTGGCTACTCGTTCGACTCCACCGAGCTGCCGTTCAACACCAACAAGCCGTACGAAGGCGGCAATCTCGGCCACCGTCCGGGGCCGAAGGGCGGCTACTTCCCGGTGCCGCCGATCGATTCACTGCAAGACATGCGCGGCGAGATGCTTGAGATCATGGGCCAGCTCGGCATGCGCCCTGAGAAGCACCACCACGAAGTCGCGCCCGCTCAGCACGAACTTGGCTTGAAGTTCAACACGCTGGTCACGATGGCCGACAACATGAACTTGTATAAGTACATCATCCACCAAGTGGCTGCATCGTACGGCAAGTCCGCGACGTTCATGCCGAAGCCCTATTTCAAGGACAACGGCTCGGGCATGCACGTGCACATGTCCATCTGGAAGGGCAACAACAACACCTTCGCCGGCGATCGCTACGCCGATCTTAGCGAAAATTGCCTCTACTTCATTGGCGGCGTCATCAAGCACGCGAAGGCCATCAACGCCTTCGCGAACTCGACGACGAACTCCTACAAGCGTCTGGTGCCTGGCTATGAAGCGCCGGTTCTGCTCGCCTATTCGGCGCGCAACCGCTCTGCGTCGTGCCGCATTCCGCACGGCACCGGCGCGAAAGCCAAGCGGGTGGAAATCCGCTTCCCCGATCCGGCCGGCAACATGTATCTCACATACACAGCGCTGCTGATGGCTGGTCTCGACGGCATCGAGAAGAAGCTCCATCCGGGCGAGCCTCTCGACAAGAATCTCTACGATCTGCCGCCGGAAGAACTGAAGGACGTGCCGACCGTGTCCGCCTCGCTGCGCGAGGCGCTCAACGCCGTCGACCGCGATCGCGATTTCCTGCTGAAGGGCGGCGTTATGAGCGAAGATCTCATCGACGCTTACATCGATCTCAAGAAAGAAGAACTCGATCGCTTCGAAACCCACCCGCACCCGGTGGAGTTCGACATGTACTACAAGGCGTAATCTGAACTTCGCTGTGCGATTTCGTTGAGGGGCCAGGGCAACCTGGCCCCTTTTTCTTTGAAACGAAGGTTACACATCTTGTCAGAACTTTTACGTGGGTCCAATCGAGTACGCGAGGGCAAACATTAATTCGGGGGGACGCCATGGGCGTGCTTCGACGCATTCTGTTTTGCGTTTCGATTGTAGCCGGCGTGTTCGCTCTGAGCGCGCAACGGCCCGCGTCAGCTCTCAGCACGGAAGACGTGCTGTTCGAGATTGTCGGCTACTACAATCCCAGCCTCGCGGAGGCGCAGCCATTGGTGCACTGCATCGTTCATGGCGGTGCGGTGAGTGCGTGCTCGCAGCAATTCCTGCAACAGGAGGCGCTAGAGGACCCGAATGTCCAGCGCATGTTGCATGTCATGCAGCTCTACAAGGACGGCGATTATCCGCAGATGATTTCGGTGGCGGGCGTGGGGGTCGCTTGCGCCTGGATCGACAATCCACCGGTCGTCTGCTCGCAATTCGCTCAGGTGATCGCCAATGTCGGCGCAGCGGCCATCAACGCGCAGGTGGACATGGCCAGCGCCGTTGTCGCGTTGTTCGGCGACGCGGTCGCCAGTGTCGGTTGCTATACCGGCATTTATTGCGACGATGATGACGGACCGAGCGACCGCTATGATGGCGGCGCGGAGTGGCAACGCTGCTTTCAGAACCGCGTCGCAGAAGGCGTGCAGATGCGCCTTTCGGGGGGCGAGCGATGGGCCGGACTTATTCGCCGTGAACTCCCCTCGCGCCGCTTCGCACGCGGGAGTTTGCTGGCTGGCTGCTATCCGTTCGTCGCCGAGGCGCAACTGCATCTGACGAACATCGCACTCGCGCAGGCGCTGGGCGCCCCCACCAGCACGCCGGCGCCGCAGCCATTGCCCGGCGGCAATCCATTCTCCGACGGCTGGAACCAAGCAAACCCTTGGGGTGCGCTTCCGGCCACGATCCCCGAGGGTGCGGTGCGAGATCATTTCGCCGATTTCGTCGCGCACGCGTCCGCGCCGCTCAGCGACAAGTACGAGCAATTGGTCGAAGACGCGTCCGCGCAAGCCATCGACGAAGCGGCGCAGGATTTCATCAACCTGCAGACACTTTGGACCGCCCGTCCCGATTCACAGGCGCGCCAAGCCTTGGCCACGATGCTTACCAACGCCGGCCCCATTCAGGCGTCAATTGCCACGTACATCGAGAGCCAGCGCAATTCGTGCGTTCAAACGCTCAGCACGCCGGAAGCGCACATTGTCGACCGCTGGGCCGATAGCGGCGCCCATAGCAACTCAAGCCGCGCCGTTCGCGGCATTGATGCTTCCAACTGGACGCAGCGTAGCCCCAACGTTTGGTGCGAATCCTACTACGCGGCGACGTTCGCGCAGATTCTGACTGCGCGCAAAACCGCCTACGATGAAGCCCTTGCGCGCGGCTGCCATGTGAACGCACGCAATCCCAACCCGCTGGTGCTTCAGTGTCCGGCGCTCGGCGGCGGCATGCAACGCTGCCGGGCGGCGCTAGACGGCGTGCACACAGCGCAATGCACTTTGATCCCGATCGAGTTGCGGCCGGTCCCGCAACAAACAGCGCCGGATGCATCCGAGTCGCCGCCGGC
>JADLHI010000200.1 GCA_020848895.1 Hyphomonadaceae bacterium | reverse complement strand
TGCGCAGGCAATTCCCCCTCCTCTTGAGAGGAGGGGGTTAGGGGGTGGGGTGAGGCGCTAGCGTTTGAGTCTTGCTCGATGTCCTCGCCGCGCGTGTTCTGTGAGGCTGGAGCTTCATCCCACCCCCGGCCCCCTCCCCTCAAGGGGAGGGGGAGTGCGGCCTTCACCGCGTCGATGATTGTTTTGGCGTCGTGCGTGGCTTCGCTGCGAATGCGCACGACCTTCCAGCCTTTGCTTTCGATGTGGGCTTGGCGCTGCGCGTCGTATTCGGGGCGGCCGGGAAAATCGTGGACGGCGCCATCTATCTCGATCGCAATACGGGCGCGCCGAATGGCGAAATCGACCGTATAGCGGCCAATGTCGTGTTGACGCACGACGTGAATGCCTTCCTGGCGCAAGAGCCTCAGCGCTTGCCAAGCACGGTCTTCACCCGAATTCACGCCGACGCCAGTTTCGGTTGCTTCAGGGCGCGGCGGATGAGCCAGGCGCCGAGAGCGATCATCGGCAGCGAAAGCAGCATGCCCATGGTGATCACGCCGCGCAGCGCTTCCGGCATATGCGCGTCCGGCTCGCGCACGGTTTCCAGCAACGCCCGGAAGAGGCCGTAGCAAACCAGGAAAACGCCGGTGTTCATGCCGGGGCGGCGCAGTGTGTCGTAGCGCAGCGTCAGGAAGTTGATGATCGTGAACAGCGCCAGGCCCTCAAGCGTCGCTTCATAGAGCTGGCTCGGGTGACGTGGCTCCATGCCGGCAGCGCACGCGCCGCCGCCTTGCATCAGCAAGCGCTCGTTGCAGAAGATCATCCCCCACGGCGCATCGGTCGGGCGGCCCCAGAGTTCGCCGTTGATGAAGTTGGCGATGCGGCCGAAGAAGAGGCCAATCGGCGCAGCGGCCGCCGCGATGTCGCCCAAGCGCAAGAGATCGACCTTATCGGTCTTGGCTTTCACCCGCGCCGCTTCGGCTTCGGTTTTCAAAATCCATTTGTCTTCGCCGAAGCGCGCGTACTCGCGCTCCTTGCCTTCCGGCGCTTTGTCGACGGCGTGCTTGGCGGCGAGCTTTGCGTATTGTTCTTCATTGACGTGCGTCTGGCGTGTGAACCACCACGCAGCGACCGCGACGCCGATCAAGCCGCCGTGGAAGCTCATGCCGCCTTGCCAGATCTGGAAGACCTCCATGAAGTTCCGCCAGATCATGTCGGGCTTGTAGAAGAGCACGTATCCGATGCGCCCGCCGAGGATGACGCCAAGCGTCGCCCAGAAGAGAAAGTCGTCGGCTTGCGGCACACTCAGCGCCGGCTTGTTGGGCGCCCAAAGCTTGTCCCGGCGGATGAGCCAGACCATCCAGCGCCAGCCCAGAACCAGGCCGACAATGTAGGCAAGCGCATACCAACGCAGCGGGAAGGGCCCCCAATGGCCGCCGAAGAGGTCGAACCCGGGGATGGTGAAGGCCGCCGGGTTGATGTTGGGGAATTGGATCGCTTCTAAAATCACCCGCGCGCACCCTTAGCTCATAAGCCGCATTGTCCGGCCCTGCGGCGCTTAATAAGTAGGCCGAAAGGATCGGTCCACATGCAAACGACAAGCTCAGTGTTCGATGATCTGGCCCGCTTGATGACCGGGGCCATGGGCATGGCGCAAGGCGCCCAGCTTGAGGCCAAGAGCTTCATGCGCGCCCATGCAGACCGTTTCGTCGCGGAAATGGACCTTATCAGCCGTGACGAGTTCGAAGTCGTGAAGCAGCAAGCCGCTGATGCCCGCGCCGAAGCCGATGCGCTGAAGGAACGAGTGGCCGCGCTCGAAGCGCTGCTCAAGGATCGTGCATAATTGGACCGCCGGCTTCCAGCCGGCAACTAGCCTCGAAGGCGAGCCGAACTCCATCGCCAATCTTCTGGTCGTTCAACAAGTTCAGCACGAACCGGATTGAGTTCGACGTATTGGATGACAGATGACAACTCGTCGTCATTGCGCATGAAGCGGTCGAAATACTCGCGATGCCACACCGGCCCGGCGCGCCTCAAAATCCGATTGATCTCGTTGGCGGTGAACGATTTCCAGCTGTGCACCACGCGCGCGAGCGGCCAGCCTTCGTGTTGGCGTACGACGATGTGCACGTGGTTCGACATGACACACCACGCGAGCACGCTGTAGCGCTCGCTATCGAAGAAGAGCAGGGCGTCTTGAACAAGGTCGGCAATCTGCGGATCGCTCATCAGGCGCTCGCCGAATTGCTTCTGGACGTCATCGCCGGTTCCGACCGTTCCGAAAACGATATGCTGGATGAGATCCGCGCCATCGCAGTGCGGCAGATATCCGCGCGAACGCCAGCCAGAGTGATCCATCGTCTTACAAAGCCGTCATGGCTGCCCGTTGGCAAGTCAATGCCGGCTGGAAGCCGGCGGTCCAAGATGAAGAGTGAGCGACGTTAAGTTTCGCGCAACACTCGTGGCGCTTCCTAGTCATACAGGGGCTCGATTCGTCGCGTCAGCTAAAGGCGCGCATCCAAGCGGAAGAGAACCAATTTCTGTCGCTCGCGGGGGAGCGGCGCAAGCGCTCGCGTAGAGGGGACGCTGATGGATCTCTGGCTCGACGACGAAAGTGAAACGCCTTCCGACCCGATGGACACGGTGGAAACCGTCATCGGCTCCGACGATCGCTTCCAATGCGAACGCGCCGAGGACGGCGACGTGCACTTCTCATTCAAGACCAGCTGGGGTGAAAGCGTCGGCTACTTCTCGTATCGCCACGAACTGCCGGCCTTGCTCTTCACGCTCGGCTTCGAAATTCAAGCGCCGGTTTCGCGGCGCACCGAGACGCTGAAGCTCGCATCGCTGATCAACGAAAATCTCTGGCTCGGCCATTTCGACGTCTGGTCGGACGATGGCACCATCATCTTCCGCCATGCGATGCCGATGATCGGCCGCGACGAAATCTCTATCGGCGAGGTGCAAGCTATGCTCGCCGCGGCGATGGACGCAGCCGAGCGCTTCAGCCCGGCGTTCCAGTATGTTATCCTTGGCGGCATGTCGGCCGAAGATTCATCGGCTGCGGCGCTGTTTGAGACCTGCGGAGAAGCGTGAGCCTAGACGCGCCCTCGATCGCACTTGTCGGCGCGGGCGCTATGGGCGGTGCGCTCGTGCGTGGCTGGATCGAAGCCGTGCGCAAAGGCGGCGGCCTGACGCTCACCGTCGTTGAGCCTAATTTCGATCCTGAGCTTGAACGTGCGCTAGACTCCGTCGGCGCGGTGATCAATCCGCCTGACGCTGGCCCCGTCGATATCGTCGTGCTGGCTGTGAAGCCGCAGACGTTTCCTGCTGTCGTGGAGAGCGTGAAGCGCTTCGTCGGCGAGGATACGCGCGTGCTCTCGGTGATGGCTGGCGTCCCGATGGAAACGCTCACGCGCGAGCTTGGCGCCCAGCGCGTCATCCGCTGCGTGCCGAACACGCCCGCGCGCATCGGGCGCGGCGTCACCGCTTACGTGACATCGCCCGCTTGCACGAACGAAGATCGCCAACTGGTCGAGCAATTGCTGCTGCCGCTCGGCACAGTTGAGCCGATCGCCGCTGAGCGACTGATGGATGTTGTCACCGCGGTTTCCGGCTCCGGCCCAGCTTACGTGTTTCTGTTGGCTGAAGTTCTGGCCGCGGCCGCCGAACAGGAAGGCTTGGATCGCGAGACCGCGATGCGCATCGCCAGCCAAACCGTCGCCGGCGCTGGCGCTTTGATGCTGGAAACCGGCGAGGCGCCGAGTGCATTACGCAAACAGGTGACATCTCCTGGCGGCACCACCGAGGCGGCGCTCGATATTCTAAGCGCGGGTGACGGCCTGGGGCCGTTGCTGCGCCGCGCCGTCAGCGCGGCCGCCGCACGTTCGCGTCAACTCGGCAAAGGCTGATTGAGGCAATAGGCAGTTGGCAGTAGGCAGTAGCTGAACCCAACTGCCGATTGCCCACTGCCTAATGCCTACGTTTGATCTCGCACCCGGCAAGAACACGCAGCGCGGTTTTTGGGGGACGGATTTTCAGATCGTCGATGGCTACGTGCACGTCAAATCGAC
>JADLHI010000199.1 GCA_020848895.1 Hyphomonadaceae bacterium | reverse complement strand
GGTGCGATCGCCGCTTGGGCGTGGGTCAACGCGCGCGTCATCGATGTCTTGGAGGACGATGCGCGCATCGACCAAGACCGCATCATCGCCTGGGGCCAATCGCGGTTTGGCAAAGTGGCCTTATTGGCCGCCGCGATTGATCCCCGCGTCGACGCCGTGGTTGCGTTTCAATCCGGCCGGGGCGGCGACGCGCTGACGGCGCATCGCGCCGGCGAGAGCGTTGCGTCCATCACCACGGCGTATCCGCATTGGTTCTCGCCGCGTTACGCGGACTACGCCACGCGCACTCCTGATGCTGACCAGCATGAACTGCTGGCGCTGATCGCACCGAGGCCACTCATGATCGGTCACGCCGCGCGCGACAGCTGGGCTGATCCGGCCGGCGCCTATCAAGCGCTCGTAGGGGCGCGTCCGGTGTTTGACCTCCTGGGCGCCCAGCCCCCCCTCTTCTCCATGCGCGCGGGGACCCACGGCATCACGAGTACCGACTGGGACACGAGCCTGGACTTCCTCGACGAACGGCTGGCACGGCAATGAAATGGCCTAGCTGCGGCGCGCCAGAATTTCTTTCATCGTTGCGATTTCCTGCTGCTGGCCGGCGACAATATTTCCGCACAGTTCGCGGATTTCGGCATCGGTGATCGTGGCCTGCTCACACATCAGGATGGCGCTCGCATGATGCGGGATCATCGAGCGCAGGAATTCCTCATCGCCGATCGGCGTCTGCGTGCGGATGGCTATAAAGGCGGCGGCCAACACAACCGCGCTCCCCCCGAGAATGACCGCATTGGCGCGCTTGTCTGGATACATCGAGCTCATCAGCATGATCTCGATCGCAACCATGGGTGCAGCCATCAACAGCGCCATAAAGGCCTGATTGAGGTTGGGATAGATGTTTGAGAAGCGATCGACCATCGCATACATGAGGGCAAACATTGCCAGAAACGATAGCAGGGCCATGGCGGCCAAACGCAGGTAGGGCCTAGCGCGGCGCCCGTCGTCATGACTTCCCTGGTGTTGTCTTTCCATTGTCGGTCCTCGCTTCTCCAAAGATTTTGAACGGCTGCTTGCGCGCGATGTTCCTGCGCGCTGGCAAGGCGCGGGGTGAGGCAAGTCACGAGCCCGCGCTACCCGCCGCCGGCGCGGGGGGCTTGGGGCTGAAGTGTGCGACGGCGGCGGGCGGAAGGCGCAGCCCAGATGCGAAAGGCCGCGCCTTCATCACATGTTAGCAGCGCATGCGCACACGCCAAAGCGAAACCGCGGCCGACGGACGCGTGCGTGATTTGAACAAGCGCTGCGTATTATACCAATGGGTGCGCCGACAACGACCTGCGGTTCAGCGACAGCGACGCCGCGCAAATACCGGGGTCTTTCTCGTCAGCGCCGTCCAGCTCTAGCTTGCCAGCCTGCCGCATCTGCTTGCGCCTCCCGCTTTCTGGCATTGCCGCACATAGAACGCCCGCGATGCTATCAACACGAGGCCCATGGAAGGCCCGGAGCCGTCGTGAAGTCTTGAGCCGCAATCCGGGCGGCTCGCGGCTGCCACCACGAGCCGCCCGTATGTATCTATCGTTGCTCTGCCCGACACGGTCTCCCGCTCAACGCGCGCGCCAGCCGGTCGCAACGCTCACGCACCTGGACGTCCGCTGGGCTGCGGGCGAGTTCGGCGCTAAGGCCACGGCAACGCTGCGCCATTGCCTGCCGTGCGCCGTTCTCGTGGGGACTATTGCTCACGCCGCCGCAGGGATCGGCCGCAACCTGCGTAACGGCCGCCCGGTCGCGACGATGATCAGGATGATTGGGTCTGTGGTGCGCCCAGGCGGGCTGGACGATGAGCGCCATAGCAATGGCGAATGCATAGATGCGCATAAAGAATTCCCTCGATTCTGAAAGATCACTGAGTCACCGCGCATCTCTGCGTTGGCAGAAGCGCGATCTGCTAAAACCTGCGCGCGTGACGCCGCCCTGGGGCGCGCCAAGTGTTCAGGTCGTCATTCAGCTATCGAGGGACGGGCGGGTCGAGTGCAGGTCTTTGCTGGAGTGGATCATTGATCGCGAAAGCTTCGCAGTGATCATTCGGCGGCGCCGTGAGTTCGCCAAACACGCTTGCCGGCAAGGCGGCGCCGGTACAGGCGGCAACACAAGAGGATGCGCAGGTCAACATGTTGTCCGACGCGCCTTCATGGCCGCACGTACAATCAAGCGACATACAATCGCTCACCGAGGCCATTTGACATGGGCCCGCAGCGCTCGCCGTTATCGGTGCGAACGCCAACGCGAAGCTGACGAGAAGGAGCGCCAGAGCACGCATGATCGTCAAATTCGACACCTCCAATTTCAATTTGACAAATCAATTCTGCGGATGGGCGTTACGCCAAGAAACAAGCCAAACCAGAACGCCGCCACCCGCCGCGGAGCGAGCGGCGGCGCTCCATCTTCACTGCTCCTGCACCATCGTCACCACGGAGGTCTCGGTCGGGCTCTTCAGTTCGAAGCTGACGGCGTCGCCAACGGCGACGCCTTGCAGAATGGCGGGGCTCTCGGCGGTGAATTGCATCGTCATCGCCGGCCAGCTTATCGCTTCGATCGGTCCATGATTGATCGTGATCGTGCCGGCGGCGGCATCGACTTGCGTCACTGTCCCCGTGCTGATGATCGGTCCCGCCGCCGCTGACGTCGCCGGTTCGGCCATGTTCATATCGTCTGCTTCTTGCGTCGCCGGCGGCGAGCAGGCAGTAGCCAACAATGCGATCGAAACTATCAGCGATCGGAGCATGATCAGGTTTCCCCTTGTGTGGCGATCCGGCCTTGGCTGGTCGCGAGCGCGTTGCGCTCGATCTCGCGGCGCCGGACCAAGAGATAGGCCGCGGGAATGACGAACAACGACAGAAGCGGGGCCGTCAGCATGCCGCCGACCAGAGGCGCCGCGATCCGGCGCATAACTTCAGCGCCGGCGCCGCCCGTGAAGAGGATCGGCAGCAGCCCAGCCATGATTACGGCGACAGTCATGGCCTTTGGCCGCAAACGCATGAGCGCGCCATCGCGAACAGCGTCGGCGATCAGATTGGCCGTCAGCGACTCACCCCGCTCAATACGCTCGTTCAGTGCGTTTTTCAGGTAGAGCAACATCACGACGCCGAACTCCGCCGCCAACCCAGCAAGCGCGATGAAGCCGACGGCGACCGCTATGGAAAAATCGTATCCTAGCGCATACACCAGCCAAATACCGCCAGTAAGCGCAAACGGCAGGCTCGCCATTACGATCAGCGCCTCGTCCAGGCGGCGAAACGTAAAGTAGAGCAACAGGAAGATGATTGCGATCGTCACGGGGCCCACGATCGCAAGCCGAGCTGCGGCGCGCGCGAAATATTCGAACTGGCCGGAATAGGCGACGCTGACGCCGGCGGGCAATTGCTGTTCGCCGACCGCACGCTGAAGGTCGCCCACCACCGATGCGAGATCGCGTCCGCGTACGTCGACATAAACGAAAGCCGACAAACGCCCATTCTCGCTACGGATCATGGCGGGTCCATCGGCGATTTCGATCCGAGCTACTTCACCAAGCGTCAGCCGCAAACCCGCCTCAGTCACGATCGGCAGCGCGATCAGACGATCGAGCGTATCGCGCACTTCACGCGGATAGCGCAAACTGATCGGATAGCGGGCGCGACCGGCGATGACCTCGCCGATGTTTTCCCCGCCGATGGCGCCGGCGACGACCGTCTGCACATCTTCAATGTTGAGCCCATAGCGCGCGGCCGCATAGCGATCGATATCGACATTGACATAACGCCCGCCTGATACGCGTTCAGCCACCGCAGAAGAAACCCCCGGCACGCTGCGCGCTGCGCGCTCAATGAGCTGCGCGGCTTGGTCGATGCTGGCGAGATCGGCGCCACTCACTTTGACGCCGATCGGGCTTTTGACGCCAGTCGCCAGCATGTCGATGCGGTTTCGAATTGGCGGCACCCACACATTGGTGAGACCGGGCACGCGCACCGCTCGATCCAATTCCTCGACGAGCCGCTCGGGCGTCATACCGGGGCGCCACTGCGACCTTGGCCGAAGACGAATGGTTGTTTCAAACATTTCAAGCGGCGCTGGATCGGTTGCCGTTTCAGCGCGTCCGGCCTTGCCGAAGACGCTCTCGACTTCCGGCACGCTCATAATCATGCGGTCGGTTTGCTGCAAAAGTTGCGACGCCTCCGCTGCCGACAATCCGGGCAAGGCCGTCGGCATGTAGAGAAGATCGCCCTCATACATCATTGGCATGAATTCCCCACCCACACGCAGCAGGGGCCAAGCGGTAGTGGCGAAAGCGGCGAGGGCGACGACCAAGACGAGCCTTGGCTGCTTCAGCGCGAAGTCGATCGCAGGCTGGTAGAGCGCGGCAAGCCAGCGATTGAGCGGGTTGGCTTCTTCAGATGGAATTCTGCCGCGTATCCAAAAGCCCATCAGCACAGGGATCAAAGTGACCGCGAGTGCAGCGGATGAAGCCATAGCGTAGGTCTTGGTGAAGGCCAGCGGCGCGAACAAGCGCCCCTCCTGCGCTTGCAATGTAAAGACCGGCAAGAACGAGAGCGTGATGATCAGCAGGCTGAAAAAGAGCGCCGGCCCCACTTCGATCGAAGCTTCCGTGATGACGCGCCAATGGTCGGCGCCCTTGGGCATTTCGCCATCATGTTGTTCGCGCCAGCGTTCCAGCTTCTTGTGCGCATTCTCGATCATGACGATGGCTGCATCGACCATCGCCCCGACGGCGATTGCGATGCCGGAGAGCGACATGATATTGGCGTCGACGCCCTGAAGGCGCATGATCAGGAAGGCTGCGCCGACGCCAAGCGGCAAGGTGACGATCGCCACCAAAGCGGAGCGCAGGTGAAACAGGAAGAGCGCACAGACAAGCGCGACAACAATGAATTCCTCGGCGAGTTTACCGGTCAGGTTCTCGATCGCTTGATCAATCAAGGTTGAGCGGTCGTAGGTCGTGACAACCTCAACCCCTTCGGGCAAGCTCGCCCGCAGTTCATCGAGGCGATCACGCACCGCTTCGATGACAGCACGCGCGTTCTCGCCGGCGCGGATGACAACGACGCCGCCAGCTACTTCGCCTTCGCCGTTGAGTTCGGTGATGCCGCGCCGCATCTCAGGGCCGAGCTGAACCCACGCCACATCCGAAAGACGCACAGGCACGCCGCTGGCGCTGACGCCCAGAGGTATATTGTCGAAATCTTCGAGCGTGCGGAGATAGCCGCTAGCGCGCACCATGTGCTCAGCCTCGGCCATTTCGACGACAGCGCCGCCGGTTTCGCCATTGGCCGCGCGCACCGCCTCGGCGATCTGTTGCTGCGAGACGCCGTAGGAGGCCATGCGCTCGGGATCGAGCACGATTTGATATTGGCGGACCATGCCGCCGATCGAGGCAACCTCGGCGACGCCCGGCACGCTCTTCAATTCGAAGCGCAACAGCCAGTCCTGGATGGAACGCAATTGCGAGAGATCGTGACCGCCGCTGCGATCGACGAGCGCATATTGAAAGACCCAGCCGACGCCGGTGGCGTCCGGACCCAGAGACGAGCGCGCGTTCGGCGGCAGCCGGCCTTGCACCTGGTTCAGATATTCAAGCACGCGCGAGCGGGCCCAATAGAGGTCGGTACCATCCTCAAAGATGATGTAGACGAAACTATCGCCGAAGAACGAATAGCCCCTGACGGTGCGTGCGCCCGGAACGGATAGCATCGTCGTGGTCAAGGGATAGGTGACCTGATCCTCGACGATCTGCGGCGCCTGGCCGGGATAGCTCGTGCGAATGACGACTTGCACATCCGAAAGATCCGGGAGCGCATCAACGGGCGTCGAGCGGACCGCAAGCGCGCCGGCCGCCGCGAGTGCGAGCGCGGCGAGCACGACCAGGAAGCGGTTGGCGACCGACCAGCGAATGAGCGCAGCGATCATGGACGCGCTCCGGTCTTTTCAATACTGGTGATGACGTAAGCTTGTCCTTCCTGTTGGAAGCGGAAGCTCACCGCGTCGCCTACTCTGAGGCCGCGGGCCATTACCTCTTCCCGCAATTGAAACTGCATCGTCATGGCCGGCCAGTTGAGGCTCGTCACCGCACCGTGCGCTATGGCGATGTTGGCGCCGTCAAGCGCAGTGACGCGACCGCTAGCTTCATGCGCCGCGTCCGCTTGCGGAGGCTGCGCCTGCGACGATGTCTCCAGACGCTGGAGCGCGCCCGAAAAGCTGGCTTCGGAATCGATCAGGAACTGGCCTGAAGCGACGACGCGCTGGCCTTCAGAAAGGCCGCTTCGAATCTCGATGCGATCGCCAGCGCGACGACCGAGTTCGACCTCCGTCGGAGCGTAGCGATTGCCGTCGAGCGCGACGATCACAACGGTGCGCCGCCCAGTTTGAATGACCGCCTCAGCAGGAACCATGAGCGCCGTTTCGGCGCGTGCGGGGGCGAGTTCCACTTCAGCCGTCATGCCCGGGCGCAAGCGCATGGTCGGGTTAGCGAGTGCAATGCGCACCTCCAGTGTGCGCGTCGCCGCATCGGCAGACGGCAGCACAGTCTCGACCCTGCCCGCAAAGCTCTCGCCGGGATACGCTGGTATGCGCGCCGCAACGCGCGCGCCTGGCTCTGCAACGCTCGAATCCGCCTGCGGCAACGACACGATGAGCCACACGGGCGACATGGCGTTGATGGTCGCCAGCGGCGCACCCTGCATGACGGTCATACCGGGGCGGATATCGAGCGCCGTAATGGCGCCGGCGACCGGCGCGGTGATAGTCGTGACCGGGCGCGGGCGCCCCTCCCGCTCAACGCGTTCGATAAGCGAGGCGGGCATGCCTAGCATTGCAAGACGCTGGCGCGCGGCCGAAGCCAAATCGCCTCCTGCCTGGCGAAGCGCCAGATATTCAGCTTGAGCGGCGGTCCATTCCGGCACGCGGACATCGACGATCGGCGCACCAACCGCCACGATGTCTCCAACAGCGCGGCCGTAACCGCGTTCGACAAAACCTGCGGCGCGCGCCTGTACGATGGCGAGATTGCGTTCGTTGAAGGCCAAGACGCCGGCCGCGCGAACGCTGCGCGACAGCGGCGCTCTCTCAACTGCGGCCAGGCGAACGCCGAGATTTTGAACAACGCCCGGTTCGATACGCACACTCGCATCGCTTGCGGTTTCATCGGCGTAGCGCGGAATGAGCTCCATTCCCATCGACGATCTGCCGGGTCCCGGATAACGCTCGTTGGGAAGCATCGGATCGTACCAATAAGCGATCTCACGGCCCGCTTCGGCTTCGTCGACGGCAGGCGCATGGTTGGCGCCAAACCAGTAACCGGCAGCGCCGACGGCCGCGAGCGACAGAACCGCCGCGCCGACCAACGGGGCGAACCGGCGCCAACGCGCATATTGCGAGTCACTCATGGCGTCGTCTCCGTATATTGTAGCGTGAGCGCCGCGCCCGTGATCACCAGCCGTTCTTCGAGCATCAGCAGATCAAGCTCTGTTTCGAGTGCTTCACGCCGCGCAGCGATCAGCTCGCGCGTGCTTCCATTGCCGGCGGCAAAGGCGTCCGCCGCTGCTTCGGCGCGCAGACGCGCACGTGGCAGTCTAACCTCTCGCGCCCGCGCGAAGCTTGCCGCGAGAGCGGCATGCTGCGCGAGTCCGGCTTCCAGCATCGCCTCATGCTCGCGCACCGTCGCTTCACGCTCGGCGCCCACGCGCGCAAGATCGGCGCGCCGCGCCTCGACCAAGGGTCCCTGCCGCCACGGCTGAAACAGCGGCAGCCCTATGCGCACTTCGACGGAGGCCATGTCTTCAAGCGCTGGATCGCGCCGGCCATAAGAGAGCTCCCACGACCAATCCGGCCAGCGTTCAGCGCGCGCCATGCGAAGCCCGGCTTCCGCCACGGCGGTCTCCGCTTCATATGCCGCAAGCGCCGGGTGACGCCGCAGATGACGGCGAAGCGTCTCAGCATCGATACTGAACTCTGGCGCTTGATCAGCGAGCGGCTCGTCGGCGACATCACCT
This sequence comes from Hyphomonadaceae bacterium, assembly GCA_020848895.1. Lineage (GTDB taxonomy): Bacteria > Pseudomonadota > Alphaproteobacteria > Caulobacterales > Aquidulcibacteraceae > Vitreimonas. Next base: position 19,485 of record JADLHI010000199.1, on the reverse strand, counting down.
ATCCAACGGCGCAATTCGGCGCGCATGGCGCGTACGGAAGCGTCGCCTTCGGCGGCCCGATCCTCGACCCTTGCCAGCTCAACTTCAGCGCCGATGGTCTCATCGACGCTGCCGGCGCCGGACGCCAAGCGAGCGCGCGCAGCCTCGGCGGAGGCGCGCGTCTCTTCAACGATACGGCGCAGCAGCGTGACGCGGCGCTCGGCATAGTAGAGACCAATCCAGGCTTGCGCGGCGCCCAAACGCGCCTCCAGCCGCCCAAGCTCAAGCCCCGCGCCGGCGCGATCAGCTTCAGCGCGCGCCGCGGCGCGGCGGGCGCCGAGTTCGGCAAAGCTCGGCATTTCCTGCATGACGCCGACGCGCTGCATCGTCATCTCGTCACGGTTCAAACGATAACGATCGGGTCCCGTCGCAGGCACGTTATCGATCGCCAGGACCAACTCCGGGTCAGGCAAAGCGCCGGCCGGACCAATTTGCCGCATCGCCGCATCAACCGCGGCGCGGCGCGCCGTGACCGTCGGCGCTTCGTTCGCGGCGCGTTCAAGAGCCTCAGAGAAACTCAAATCTTGTGCATAGGCGAGCGGCGCCCAGCCGATCGCGCAGCATAGAAGCCACGCTTTGCGCATGTCTGACTCCAAAGAATTAGGGACGAGCCCAAGCGCCAAGCGCGCGCACGCGCGTGAGCGCCAATTCCGGTGTCAGATCGTTCGTGGAGGTCGGAATAGTTGCCGGAGCGGCCCGCTCAAATTAGCTGGTTCGCGGACGATCGGCGGAGCAAGGCGGATCGTTGCATCGGGCAGCGCGATTGGAGCGAAAGTCGGCGCGACCGCAGGCGCTGCGCGGCACGCAACGCCCATCACGCAGTCATTCATGTCGTGCTGCTCAAGGGGCTGGTTCTTGTCGCCGCGCTGATCAGGACAGCAATCGTGCTGCGCCTCGACAGCCATGGCCTGTTGCATCGGACAGGCTTCAATGGCGACAGCCGATGAAATGCCGCTCGCCGCGAGGGCGAAGGCCGTCAACACAGGAAGCCAAACGCGGCGCATCTTGTTCATAATACTGATCAGCTGTCTCTAATTCGTCAACGCGGCGCGCCTGGTTGCAGACCAGTTAACTGATCCGTGACCGCGCAAGGCTTCATACTCGGCTTCATATGAATGATACGCATTCAGTTGGCGTTCCCCTTGCCGGTCCGCTCAGGCGCGCGCGCGTGATCCCCGGCACAGGCGCTATGATCGGCGAGCGCTTCGATGACCCGGCACTGCGCGGCAGGTCCGCCCGCGCAGGGCGCGGCGATGCGGGAGAGTTCACGCTTCAGCGCCCGCAACTGGGCGATACGCGCATCCACATCGTTAAGATGGCGCTGCGCAATCTGGTCAGCCTGGCCGCATGGGCGATCGGGATGATCAGACAGATCAAGCAACGAGCGGATATCGCTGAGTTCGAAACCGAGCGCGCGGGCATGGCGAATGAATGAAAGCCGCCGGACATCGGCGTCGGCGTAGAGCCGCCGGCCGCTTCCGGTGCGCGCCGGCGCTTTGATCAAGCCCTCGCCTTCGTAGAAGCGGATGGTGGGGACCTTGATTCCAGTGCGTTTGGAAACTGCGCCGATGGTCAGCATTTTGCGCTTGATCCTCTAGTGACTAGAGAATGTAGAGGATGGGCCTCTGATTTGCGAGGTCACCGATGCCGCCCGACTGGCTCCCGCTTGCCGCCCTGCTCGCCATCATCGCCCTTTCGGCTTGGCGAGTGCGCGAGGTCGCCCGATACCACGGGGTCAAGGCGTTCGGCTTCACCCGTCACGCCCCGATCCAGAATGTCGCCGAGCGGCACTGGAAGATGGCTGTGTTCGCCGCGCTCGCGGCGGCTGCGCTGGCTTGGTTCGCACCCAGCTGGGAAGCGGCGCTCGGACGTCCCGACTGGGCGATGCTCCCTGCCTGGCGCTGGCTCTCGGCCTCAGTGTTCGCCGCCTCGGCCGTGCTGATCGGCGTCGCGCAAGTGCAGATGGGCGCATCATGGCGCGTCGGCGTGCCCGCGGAAGGCCCAGGCGCGCTGGTCAAGCACGGTGTCTTCCGCTGGTCGCGCAATCCAATCTTCCTCGGCATGATCGGCGCAAGCCTCGCGCTGCTCATCTGGTCCCCGCATGTCGTGACCGCGGCGATCTTCACCATGACGTGGACGTTGAGCCTCATCCAGGTCCGCATCGAAGAGGAAGCGCTGCGCGAGAAGCACGGCGACGAGTACGAACATTACGCCGCGCACGTCGAGCGCTGGTTTGGCCGCGATGACCGCCCGCACGGGAGGCTCACATGAACATCGCACGTCAAACCGCAGAGCCGCGCCGGCAGGACCAAGCGCCATGAGTGAATGCTGCGACAGCGGCTGCGGCAAGGTCGGCCCCGCGCCAGTCGACGCGCAAGCACGGCGCATCTTGTGGGCCGTGTTGATCGCCAATGCCGCCATGTTTGTGGTGGAGATGGTTGGCGGCCATGCCGTGGGCTCGCTCGCGCTGCAAGCCGACGCGCTCGATTTCGCGGCCGATGCGGCGACCTATGGGGTAACGCTTTGGGCGATCGGACGCTCGGCGCAAATCCGCACGCGCGCGGCGCTCATAAAGAGCGCGGCTATGCTGGCGATGGGTGTGCTCATTCTCGTTATGGCGATCGCTAAGCTCATCTCACCCGCGCCTCCGGAGGCAACGCCGATGGGCCTGATCGCCGCGCTCGCTTTAGCGGTGAATTTAGGCGCCGTTATAATGTTGCTTCCGATGCGCAATGGCGACGCGAACCTGCGCTCGGTCTGGCTCTGCTCGCGCAACGACGCCTTCGGCAACATTTTGGTCATACTCGCAGCCGGCGCCACGGCTGCGACACGATCGCCCTGGCCTGACTTTGCCGTCGGCGCCATCATGTGTTTACTGTTCGTCAGTGGGTCATGGGCCGTATATAGCCAGGCGCGCCGCGAATCGTCTGCGGCCGTTGCGGGGTGAAGCAGGTGCAAGCTTCGGGTGACATGAACTGGAGGCGCTGGGTGGCGATGCTTTGCATCGCCCTCCTCGGCTTCATCATGCTCGAAGAGGCGTCGCCGGCGCATGCCGCTGCGGACAACGCTCGGGCGGGAATTGTTTATGTCCTGGCGGAGTCAGAAGCCGCTTCGCTCGAGACCGCCGGCGGCAGCGAACAAACGCCAGCAAATCCCGCGCAGCCTCAGCATCATTGCTGCGCGGCGCATTGCAATGGGATGACGCCTGCGCTCAGCGGGGCCATCGTCACCGCACAAGTCATGCTGCGCGTGAATGCCCCGCGCACCGTCCACGGTGCGCCTGTGAGCGCGCCTGATGGACTAGAGCGACCACCAAAAGCCATCGCGATCGTCTAGACGCGCCGCGGGCTGTCTGCGGCGCGTGAACTCTCACGCATCGCGGACTTTTCATGCTCGATTCACACCGTTCAAAGCGGCGTTCGGCGCGCATTCTGCGCTACGTCGCAACAGTTTCCATCAGCGCTATTGCAGCACCGCTTATAGCGCCGGCGGCGATTGCTCAGGAGCGCACGCCGCTCACGATGGAGAGCGCCATCGAACGTGCGCTTCAATCGGATCCTGGCGTGGGCGCGGCAGGTGCAGGCGTCGAGGCAGCGCAGGGCAGCGCACGCCAGGCGCGCGCGCGACCGAACCCGACACTCGATGCGGAGGTCGAAAATTTCAATGGCCGGGGCGATCTCCGCGGCTTCAGCGGCGCCGAGACCACGTTCTCGCTTTCCCAAGAGGTCGAATTTGGCGGCCGGCGCGGCGCCCGCATCCGCCTGGCCGATCGCGAATTGCACGGCGCAGAACTCGATCGCATTCTGCGCGGCCTCGATCTCGCGCGCGATGTGCAGACTGCCTATTACGACGCGCTCGCGGCGCAGGAACTGGTCACCATCGCTGAAGAGCGGCTTGCAACCGCCGAGGCGCTGAGTGCTTCGGTCGCGCGCCGGGTCGCCGCCGCGCGCGATCCGCTAATGGCCGGGGCGCGCGCTGAGGCGGGACTCTCTGAGGCTCGCATTGCGTTGACGCGGGCGCGCGCGGAGGCAGCGACCGCGCGGGCGCGACTTGCGTCTTATTTCGGCGGCGACGACGGCTTCAGCCTGATCGCGGCCGATTTTGCCCTGCCGAGAGCGCGCGACCACGAGCACGAGGCGCTTGGCGACACGAGCCCCGACATTGCCCGCCTTGCCGCCGAGCGTGACCGTTCGGGCGCTGCGTTGAGCGTTGAGCGCTCGCTCTCGTGGCAGAACCCGACGCTCAGTTTGGGCTATCGGCGATTTGAAGATCGCGACGGTGAAGGCGCGCTCGTTGCGGGAGTGTCGATCCCGCTTGGCGTGTTCGACCGCAATCAAGGCTCGGTTGCCCGCGCGCGAGCCGAACAACGCCGTGCGGAGCTTGAACTTGAGGCAGGGCGGCGGGCGCTGTCGCGCGAATACGCAGCACTCGAACGCGCGATCGCAACCGACGCGGCGGCGGTGCAATCGACTGAAGAGAACGTCATCCCGCAAGCTGAACGCGCACTCTCGCTCGCTCAAGAAGGCTACGATCGCGGCGCCTTCTCTTACCTCGACGTGCTCGACGCCCAACGCGCGCTCTCCGACGCGCGCCAAGCGCGCGTCGAGGCTTTGCAATCCTTCCACAACAACGAGGCAGCACTTGACCGCCTCACGGCCCGCTTCGGCGAAGCGCTGCCCTTCGAGGAGCAACATCAATGAACACCTTCAGAATGAAGCTGGCGGCCGCTCCCCTCGCGCTCGCTCTCGCATTAGGTCTCTCAGCTTGTGGGAATAACCAAGCCGAACCCGAGAACGCCCAAGCCGAGCCGGGACACGAGGAAGGCGAAGCCGATCATGGCGAGGGCGAAGAAGGCCACGCCGAGGAAGAGGGCGCCGGCGAGCGCGTCACCATTCCGGCCGAGGCCGCTGAAGCGTCGGGCATCGAAGTGGCGACCGCGGGCCCGGGCGCGATCGAGGAAACGCTCAACCTCACGGGGCGCATCATGCTGCAGCCGTCGGCGCGGGCGGAAGTGCACGCCCCCTACGCGGGGCCGGTGCGCGCCGTCTTGCGCAATGTGGGCGACAACGTCCGGCGCGGCGAAACGTTGGCGCGCGTCGAAAGTGCGGAGAGCCTGCAGACCTATGCCATTGTCACGCCGATCGCCGGCGTTGTGCTCGACCGCCAGACCAATATTGGCGACGTCACCAGCGATCAGCCACTCTTCGTCGTCGGCGATCTCTCGCGCCTGCAAGCCGAACTCAACGTCGCCACGCGCGACATTGGCCGCATCAGTTCAGGCCAGCGTGTGTTCATCACCGGCCTCGACGGCGCCACCCGCGTCGAGGCGCAGATCGCGAGCGTGCTGCCAACCGCCGACGCGCACAGCCAAACGCTGATCGCGCGCGCCCCTCTGTCAACTTCCCAGGGCTCGACGCTTCGCCCCGGCATGGCCGTGCGCGGCGCGGTGGTGACGGCCGCACAGCAAGCGGCGGTCGCGGTGCCGCGCGATGCTGTGCAAACGCTCGAAGGCCGAAGCGTCGTGTTCGTGCGCGTGTCGGCGGACACTTACGAGGCGCGCCCTGTCACACTCGGACGCACCGGCGCCACCCAGGTTGAGATCCTTTCAGGCCTCGCCGCCGGCGAAGTCTATGTGTCCGAGAATGCTTTCTTGGTGAAGGCCGAGATCGGCAAGGGATCCGCTTCACACGATCACTGAGCGCCTCACCCAACAATTTCGACCGGATCTCGTCCTTATGATCAGCCGCCTTATCGAACTCGCCGTCAAAGCCCGCTGGGCCGTTATGGCGATCGTCCTCATCGTCGCCGGCATCGGCGTTTACAATATCATGCGTCTGCCGATCGACGCGGTGCCCGACATCACCAACCGGCAAGTGCAGATCAACACGGTCGCACCGTCGTTCGGCCCGCTCGACGTTGAGCGTCTCGTCACCTACCCGGTTGAGACCGCGATGTCGGGTATTGTCGGGCTGCAAAGCACGCGCTCGATCTCGCGCAACGGCTTCAGCCAAGTCACCGTCGTCTTTAACGACAGCGTCGACATCTATTTCGCCCGCCAACAAGTTGCCGAGCGCTTGACCCAGGCGCGCGAGAGTTTGCCGGACGGCGTCGAGCCGCAAATGGGGCCCATCTCAACAGGCCTCGGCGAAGTCTTGATGTGGACCGTGCACTACGCCGATCCCAACGCCGAAGGCGCGCGGGCGGCGCCAGGCCAGCCCGGCTGGCAACCAGACGGCGCCTATCTCACGGTAGAAGGCGAGCGCCTCACCGATCCGGTGGCGCAAGCGGGCTATTTGCGCACGATCCAAGATTGGATGATCCGGCCGCAAATGCGTTCGGTGCCGAGCGTTGCCGGCATCGACTCAATCGGCGGTTATGAAAAACAATATGTGGTCGAACCGGACGCGGGCGCGCTTTCGGCCTATGGCATCTCGTTCTCTGAGCTGGCCGAAGCGCTCGACCGCGCCAACCTTTCGGTGGGCGCGAACTTTATCCAACAAGGGGGTGAATCGTTCCTGGTGCGCGCCGATGCGCGCATCCGCACGCTTGAGGAAATTTCCGAAGCGGTCGTCGCCACCCGCGACGGCGTGCCGATTACAGTGCGCGATGTCGCCAACGTAAGCGTCGGCGGCGACCTGCGCACGGGCGCCGCCACATCGGGCGGACGCGAAGTGGTGGTGGGCACAGTGCTGATGATCACCGGCGGCAACAGTCGCACGGTCGCCGCAGCCGCCGCCGAACGACTTGAACAAATCAGCCAGACCTTGCCGCCCGGCATCGTCGCCGAAGTCGTCTATGACCGCTCAAAGCTGGTGAACGCGACAATCGCCACCGTAGAGCGCAATCTCGCCGAAGGCGCGCTATTGGTGGCGGTCGTTCTTTTCCTGCTGCTGGGCAATGTGCGCGCCGCCATCATCGCGACGCTCATCATTCCGCTCTCCATGCTAATGACGTCGATCGGCATGAATTTCTTCGGCGTGTCCGGCAACCTCATGTCGCTCGGCGCGCTCGATTTCGGCCTCATCGTCGACGGCTCGGTCATCATCATCGAAAACTGTCTGCGGCGATTGTCGGAACGACAGCACCACGAAGGCAGGTTGCTCACACTCCAGGAGCGTCTCCACGAAACGCTTGAGGCCGGTCGCGAGATGATCAAGCCGACCATCTTCGGTCAGATGATCATTTTCCTGGTCTTTGCGCCGCTCCTCACCTTCTCAGGCGTCGAAGGCAAGATGTTCTCGCCAATGGCGATCACCTTGATGCTCGCGCTGGCCGCCGCGTTCGTGCTCTCGCTCACGTTCGTGCCGGCGATGGTGGCCCTGCTGATCCGGGGCAAAGTCGCCGAAAAAGAAGTCAAGGCGATCGAGATCGCGCGCAACCGCTATGCGCCCGGCCTCGATTTCTCTTTGCGCAAGCCGAAGACGGTGATCGCCGGCGGCGTTGCCGTCTTCCTGGTGTCGGGCCTGCTCTTTTTCACCTTGGGCCGGGAATTTATCCCCCAGCTCGATGAACAGGATATCGCCATTCAGGCGGTGCGCATTCCTTCAACGTCGCTGCAGCAATCGGCGGCGATGCAAGCCCGCGTCGAACAAGTGATCTCGGAATTTCCGGAGGTCGCGTTCGTGTTCTCGAAAACCGGCACGGCGGAGGTCGCGTCCGACCCGATGCCTGTCAACATCTCGGACTCGTTCGTGATCCTGCGGCCGCGATCGGAATGGCCAAACCCAAATGAGCCCAAGACCGAGCTGATCGCGCGCATGGAAGCGCGGCTGAACCAGCTCATTGGCAATTCCTATGAGTTCACCCAGCCGATCCAAATGCGCTTCAACGAACTCATTGCCGGCGTCCGCGGCGACGTCGCGATCAAGCTTTACGGAGAAGATCTGACCGAGATGAGCCAAGCCGCAGGGCGCATTGCAGCGGTGCTGCAATCGATCGATGGCGCCGCTGACGTCAAGGTCGAACAGACCGGCGGCTTTCCGACGCTCGACGTGCGTTTCGACCGTGACGCCATCGCGCGCTACGGCCTCTCGCTGCAAGACGTCACTGACACGGTGGCGACTGCCATGGGCGGACGCGAAGCGGGGTTGGTGTTTGAAGGCGATCGCCGCTTCGACGTCGTGGTGCGCTTGCCCGAAGCCGTGCGAGACGATCTTGACGCGGTCGGCGCTCTTCCGGTGATGTTGCCCGAAGACGAAGGCGGTCCACGCGCGTCGATTCCGTTGCGCGAAGTTGCGACGTTCACGTTCTCGGAAGGCCTAAACCAGGTCAGCCGCGAAAACGGCAGCCGCCGCGTCGTCGTACAGGCTAACGTGCGCGGACGTGATCTTGGCTCCTTCGTCACCGAGGCGCAGCGCCGCGTCCGCGAGGAAGTGACGCTGCCGACCGGGGCCTATCTCGATTGGGGCGGCCAATTCGAGAACTTGCAATCGGCTTCCCAGCGCATGTCGCTCATCGTGCCCGCATGCTTTGTGCTCATCTTCGGCATTCTCTACATGGCGCTGGGCACATTCCGCGCCGCGGGCGCGGTCTTCACGGCCGTCCCGCTGGCGCTCGCCGGCGGGGTCTACACCCTCTTCCTGACCGGAATGCCGTTTTCGATCTCAGCCGCCGTAGGTTTCATCTGCTTGGCGGGCGTGGCGGTGCTGAACGGGCTCGTTGTCATGACGAGCATCAACAGGCGTCTCGATCTCGGCATGCCGATAGACGATGCGATCCGCGACGGCATGATCGAGAAGTTCCGCGCCGTCTTGATGACCGGGATCGTGCCTGCGATCGGCTTCGTGCCGATGGCGATCGCCCATGGCACCGGCGCGGAGGTGCAAAAGCCACTCGCCACTGTCGTCATCGGCGGGCTCATCACAGCCACGCTCCTGACGCTCTTCGTGTTGCCCGCGATCTGCCGGTTGATGCTGAAGAGCGGACATCAATTGCGCGAAGGTGAAATGCCCACGGCCTATTCGCCGGGCGCAGCGCCGGCGCAGGCCGAATGAGCCCCTTCCCGCCGCTCCATGCCGCACTGGCCGTCGCGCTGCTTGGCGCGATGGCGGGTCCGGCCGCGGCGGGCGGCGGCGCCCATTGCGGCGGCTTCGTGCGCCAGATCGGAACCAGCGAAGTTGAACTTGCCGTGCGTGGCCGCCGGATCGAGGTGCGCGCACACGACGAAAGGGGCGCGCCGCTCGATGCAGACGCCAGCGCCGCGTTCGCGTCCGCGGGCGGGGTCGAACGCATCACGCTCTCGCGCGCAGCGCCTGGACTGATGAGCGGCAATGCGCGCGATCCGATTACAGCGCGCTCGATCATGTTGCGCCTCGCCTTCGCCGACGGCGTCGTCGGGGCGGCGCGCTTTCCGGTGCGGCGCGCCACCTGCGCGGCCGCGGCAAATCCTTGAGAAAGGTAGGTTACCCGATGTCACTGCAAGCACTTCGCGATGCACTACCCGCCTACGCCGCCGATCAGAAACACAATCTGATTACGCTGACGGAGGAGCAGCTTCTAAGCGAGCAGCAGAAGTGGGGTTGCTTTCTCGCCAGCGCCTACGCCACCGGCGAACGTAGCCTCATTGATGCGCTCGAAACGGAAGCATCGACGCGCCTCTCGCCGGCCGCCCGCACCGCGGCCAAGTCCGCGGCGACAATCATGGCGATGAACACCGTCTATTATTCGGCGGTCAATCAGCTCAACAATCATGATTATCGCGGCCAACCGCCAGGGCTTGCCATGGCCGCGCTCTCGCAAAAAGACGTCGACAAGATCGATTTTGAACTCTGGGCGCTTGCTGTCTCGGCGGTGCGCCGCTGCGGGGTTTGCCTCAATGTTCATGAGGCCGAGCTGCACAAACGAAACGTGACGCTGGAGCGCGTCCAAGCAGCGATTCGGATCGCCGCCGTCATGAGCGCCGTTGCTGCCGTCATCGCCATTGAAGGCGTCGTGTCATGAACCCGGCTGCTGATCGCGCGCGTGAGCGGATCATCTCCTTCAACGCCGCAGCGCCGGGCGCGCGCTCAATGCGCGCTTGGCGCAGGGTTTGGTGCGAGGCGCAACGCCATGACCAAACCTAAGAAAGAGCGGATGGATGTTGCTGGTCTGTTGCGCTCGCCGTCGGCGGGCCGCTGCAAAAGGTGCGCGCTCGATCTTACCAAGCGCGTGCAGACGATCGCGGCGGTCAGTCAAGCGCACCTGGTCAACGACGTTAATCGCGGACCGCTGAAAATCTGCGTGCATTACGATCCTGCACGGACAAACCCGACCAAGCTTCGCGCCACCGCCGGGCAAATGGGCGTGCAGGTGGCGCGCCAGCGCGGCCACGTCACGCTGGCGCTTCCAGAGCACGCCCCCAAGAAGCGGCTGGCGCAATTGCGCGAGGTGAAAGGCGTCACCAACGTCGACACGTTCGACAGCGGCGAAGCGCTGATCGAGTTTGATTCCAGATTGATCGACGATGCGCGCGTCCTGGCGATCTTGGAGACTGATGCCCCGACCTTAGAACGTTCGGCGAAGGCAGGCGGCGAACACTCTCACGAGCACCATGGCGTTTTTGGCGAACGCACCGAGCTTTATTTTGCGCTTGGCTCCGGCGCGACGCTTGCCGCCGGCTGGCTCGCCGAACGCGGCGGCGTCGAAGTCTTGCCGCTTGTCTTCTTTATCGCCGCCTATCTGCTTGGCGGTTACTACACCACGCTCGAAGCCATCGATAACGCGCGACACCGGCGCCTGCGTATCGACAGCCTGATGATCGTGGCCGCTGCAGGCGCTGCCGCATTGGGCGCTTGGGCTGAAGGCGCGCTGCTGCTCTTCCTCTTCAGCCTGGGACATGCGCTCGAAAACTGGGCGATGGGGCGCGCCAGGCGCGCCATCGAGGCGCTCGGCCACCTGGCGCCGGAACGAGCGCAGCTACGGCGCGGCGATGCGGTTGAGGAAATTGCTGTCGGCGATCTCAAAATCGGCGACGTGATCTTGGTTTGGCCCAATGAGCGGCTCCCCGCCGATGGAATCGTGGTTGCGGGCGCGAGCGCGGTGAACCAAGCCCCAATCACGGGCGAAAGCGCGCCGGTCGAAAAGGAAGCAGCTGCGAACGCCGACGCTTATCCGGATTTCTCGAAAGCGCCGGAGCAGCACCGTGTCTTCGCCGGCGCCATCAATGGCGCGGGCGCCATCGATGTCCGCGTCGCCCGCCTCGCGAGCGAGAGTATGCTGGCGCGAATCGTGCGCCTCGTCGCTGAAGCGGAGTCGCAGCGTTCGCCGACGCAAAACTTCACCGACACGTTCGAGCGCATCTTCGTGCCCTGCGTGCTTGCTTTGGTCGGTGCGCTCTTGTTTGCCTGGGTCATCATAGATGAGCCGTTCGCCGACAGTTTCTATCGCGCGATGGCGGTCTTGGTCGCCGCAAGTCCGTGCGCTCTGGCCATTTCCGTGCCGAGCGCAGTGCTGAGCGGGGTCGCCCGCGCCGCGCGCGGAGGCGTATTGGTCAAGGGCGGCGCCGCGCTCGAAACACTCGGGCGCGTTAGCGCCATCGCCTTCGACAAGACCGGCACGCTGACCGAGGGCAAGCCATATCTCACCGATGTCAAACCTCTCTTCGGCGTAACCGAAGCCGAACTCTTGAGCGTCGCCATTGCAATTGAACGCAGCAGCGACCATCCGCTCGCCGGAGCGATCGTGCGCGATGGCGCAACGCGTCTCGGCGAGACGCCTCTTCCCCGCGCCGAAGCGGTCGAAAGCATCACCGGCAAAGGTATTCAGGGCCGCATAGACGGCGCGATCGTCCAGATTGGCAAACCGGGGCTGTTCGAATCCGGACCGGCGCCGATGCCCAATGAGCTCCGCCTCGTTGTAACGAACCTTGAATCGGCGGGACGCACCGTCATGGTCGTTCGCCGAGGCGGGCGCTATCTGGGCGTGCTCGGCGTCATGGACACTGAACGCGCGGCGGCGAGGGAAACTGTCGCGCGCTTGCGCCGTCTTGGCGTCAAGCGCGTCGTCATGCTGAGCGGCGACAATCAGCGTGTTGCTGACGCGGTTGCCGGCAGCATCGGCCTCGATCAGGCCTTCGGCGCGCTTATGCCTGACGAAAAGGTCGCCGCAATCAACACACTGCGCGCCGAGGCCGGCGGCGTCGCCATGATCGGCGACGGCGTCAATGACGCCCCGGCATTGGCCAACGCGAATGTTGGCGTCGCCATGGGCGCGGCGGGATCAGATGTAGCGCTCGAAACTGCTGATGTCGCGTTGATGGCCGATGATCTCAAGCACCTGCCGTTCGCGGTGGGCTTGAGCCGGCAAACGACGCGCATCATTCGCCAAAATCTCTGGGTGAGTTTGGGCGTTGTCGCCGTCCTCATCCCGTCCACCATTCTTGGCCTGCAGATTGGCGCCGCGATCATTTTCCACGAGGGCTCAACGCTCGTCGTGGTGGCGAACGCGCTCCGGCTGCTCGCATATCGGGAGTCCGCCACATGAGCGCATCCTCTCATGCAGGGCGGCGCGGCCGCGTCACTTTCCCCGCCCCCCGGGGCGCGGCCGCAACTTTCTTCACTGCATTTGTTCTGAGCGGCGGCATCACCGCTGCGGTCGCCGCCGATGGCGCGCTCACGACAACGCCGCGACAGAGCCCCGCGGTGAAGTCGCCCGTCACGGTCGAGGAAGCGCCGGTCAACGTGGCCAATCCAACCGGTCACGACCTGCGCGGCGAAGACGCCTATGGCGCGGGCTTCTTCGGCGCCTCACGCGCAGCGGGCGCACGCCGCCATCGCGGCGCCGACTACATTTCCGAGCCTGGCGAAATCGTGCGCGCGCCGATCACCGGCGTCGTGGAGCGCATCGGCTTCGCCTATCGCGGCGACGAGCGCTATCGCTATGTCGAACTTGCCGACGCCGCCACCGGACGCGATGTGCGCGTGCTCTATGTCGGTCCCATCGTCGAACTTGGCGCGACGGTGGAGGCCGGCGCACCGATCGGCCGCGCCCAGGATCTGGGCGCGCGATATCCGCGCGGCATTACCAATCATGTGCATGTGGAGGTGCGCGAGAATGGCGCGCTTGCCGATCCCACGAACGTGCTGCCTGGCGCACGCCAAGACCATGGCGGCGCCGTCACATGAGCACTTTCAATTTCATTGGCTGGGTCCAACCAAGGAGGACAAACGTGAAAAAACTCATTCTCGCGGCGGCGCTGGCGCTATCTGCGGCGCCCGCTTGGGCGCAGGAGGCGCACGGCGATTCTGCCGAAATTGTCTCCGTGCCCGCCGACGACGCGGTGCTCGCAGCAGCGCCTGCCGCGCTTTCGCTCAGCTTCGAGCACGCTGTCGTGCTGACCGAAATCCAGGTTCATGGCCCCGGCCACACCGCAATCCCGGTGACGTTCACCGCCGCAACTGCTGCGGCCAGCACGTATTCGATCCCGCTGCCGGCGCTCTCGTCTGGCGCCTATGAAGTGCATTGGCGCGCTACGGGCGATGGCCACGCCATGGAAGGCACGCTGCATTTCACCATCCAATAATGGAACCCGAGGCGGGCCGGCCAATACCCGGCCCGCCGCTTCTGCTGGAGCGCGCAATGAAGGCATTCTTGATCTTTCTCGCTGTACTCTTGAGTGCAGCGCCCGCCGCCGCGCAGGACGCAAACCCTGACGTGGCGGTCGAAACCGTCAGTGGCCACAAAGTCCGGTTGCGCGGCTTCGATCTGGAGCGTCGCGCAGACGGGCGCGCTTTTGTGCATGGCTGGGCGCGCCGAGAGCCTGGGCGCGCGGGTCTCATCAACGCGCACCTTCATGCCGAGATGTTTGACGCAAGCGGCGCAAGCCTTGGTCTCATCGAGGGCGGCTGGAACGATCCGCTGTCGGTTCGCGACCGCTCCGCGAGCGCGGTGCATCTCGAGCTTGGCCAAGATGACGCCGCAGAGGTCGCGCGCGTGCGCGTGCGCGTGAGCGTCGAGCCCGGCAGGCGCCACGATTAGGGAGCCCGCGCCCGTGAACCAGCCCATCGAACTGCAGCGCGATTACTGGGACGCATGGAACGCGTCCAATCGTGAACAGCGCCTAAGCGAGGTTTCGCTCGATCAGCGCGAGGTGGTGCTTGGTTGGCTGGCGGGGTTCGACCGGACCGATCTCGACCTCATCGAGGTCGGCTGTGGCGCGGGGTGGCTTTGCCCTGCTCTCAAACAATTTGGGCGTGTGACCGCGACCGACCTGTCGCCCCAAGTGCTCGGGCGCGCAAGTCAGCGCGTTCCCGACGTGCGCTTCGTCGCCGGCGACTTCATGGCGCTAGAGCTTGCTCCCGCTTCGTTCGACGTTGTCGTCTCGCTCGAGGTTTTGTCGCACGTCGCCGATCACCAAGCCTTTGTGCAAAAACTGCACACGATCCTGCGGACAGGCGGGCATTTGATGCTCGCAACGCAAAACCGGCCCGTGCTTGAGCGTTTCAACGATGTGCCCCAAACGCAGCCTGGACAATTGCGCCACTGGTTCGACAAGCCGGAACTCGAAGCCCTGCTCGATCCATTTTTCGAAGTACGGCACCTTCAAACCATAACGCCGGTTGCCAGCAAAGGACCATTGCGGCTGGTGGCTGGGCGCAAGACGAAGCGCCTGGTGCGCACCGTTGTTGGCCGCTCCATCGAACGCGCGCTCGCCAATGCCGGCCTCGGCTGGACGCTTATGGTGCTAGCGCGGAAGCGTGAGCTTGCGGCCATAAGCCAAGCGCCGGTCTAGCGAACAAACTCATGTCGTCGCGTTTCGAACAGGATCATCTGAAATGAGCGAAGACGAGGCCTCACCCCGTGTACAAGACACACCGCTATCGTCAGCTGTCTGGCATCTGCTTGCTGCCTGGGCGATTTCATTGACGGCGACGCTTGGCGCGCTCTTCATCGGCGAGGTCATGGGCCAGGCGCCCTGCAATCTCTGTTGGTATCAGCGCGTCTTTATGTTCTCACTGGCGCTCATTCTGCTGGTGGCGTGCCTAAGGCGCGACACGAACATATGGCGCTATGCGCTTCCGCTCGTCGCAGCCGGCCTCGGCTTTGCGCTCTATCATAGCCTGCACTATGCCGGAATCATTCCTGAACCCATCGTTCAATGCGGCGCGGGCCCCTCCTGCTCGAGCGCCGGCATGAGTCTTTTTGGCTGGCTGCCAATCCCCTTCTTATCAGCGGCAGCTTTTAGCGCGATCGGCGCGCTTCTTTTTCTTGCGCGCAGGAGGTCGCCATGAACCAACGAACGCTCGTCATCGCCATCGCGGCCATCGCGTTGGCGATCTTTGGTGGCGCGAGCATGCTTTATCTCAATCGCTCCAACGAGACCGCGCCACACGCGACCACGCCGGCTATCACGGTTCCGGCCGAGCCTCTCGCCGCGCCTGACGCAGCAGAGACGCCGGCCGAAGCGGCGACGCCGCCGGCGGCCGCGGAAGTAGAGGTCGCCCCAGCCTCACGCTGGAATATGTACGTACGCCAGCATTCTCCGGTGATCGGTCCGGCAAACGCCCGCGTAACCATCGTCGAATTCTTCGACCCTGCATGTGAAGCATGCCGGGCGTTTTATCCGATCGTCCACGAAATCATGCGCCGCCATCCCAACGACGTGCGTCTGGTGCTGCGTTACACTCCGCTCCACGATGGCTCGGAAGAGGCAGCACGCATCCTGGAAACCGCGCGCCTACAGAATGTGTTCGAACCCGTGCTGACATCGCTTTTTCAGCAACAACCGCAATGGGCCAACCATGATGGGGCGGATCTCTGGCTTGCTTGGAGTGCGGCGGGCGCAGCTGGGCTGAATGTCGAGTAGGCGCGCGCCGCGATGAATGCGCGTCACATCAACAGCGCGCTTGCCCAAGATATCGCCGACGCGCAGACGCTCGGCGTGCGCGGCACGCCCACCTTCTTCGTCAACGAACGGCCGCTGACGAATTTCGGTCCCCAACAGCTCTACGATCTGGTTCTCGCGGAACTGGCGGCGACACAATAGCCGGACAGCGACGCGCTCAGACGGGAGCGCCGGGCTTGACCGGCCAGGTCTGCTCAACCCGGCCAGCCACTCTCGGCTGTCCGGCGCCTGACCGCATTTAGACCACGCGTCGAATGTCAGTGTGATCGCCGATCACCCGCAAGGTGACGGTCACATCTTGGTCGTCGCGATTGCGCCAGAACCAGCCGTGATTGCGGTCGAAGGCCGCCTCGAGCCCGCCGCAATGGATTTGGCACGCCCCTCCCCTGCTGGTAACTTGTCGAGGTGCTGCACTGCGCCGCGATCGACGCTCCACTCGAAGCGTCCGCGCGCCATGTCGCATGCCAAGCTTCACCTCGGCGCCCTCGCCGGGACGCAGCGTCACGCTGATCTACTCCTGACGGGCACCCTCGGCTGTTGTTGGCACATCGGCAGGCCCAAGGATGGCGCCTCGGCCTCCGTCAGCACGGCGTCACCCGCCGCTTCTTCCGCGAGTCGCATCTTGATCTCGCCCATTTGCGTCAAGCCGAGCACACGGCCAACGCGGGTGGGATCGATGGCGTACTCGGCCGGCAAAACGGCCGTGACAAGGATTGTGGCGGCGGCCGCCAAAGCGATCAATGTCGAGCGAAGAAGTTGCTTTGTTGTCGGCAAGCCGGCGCGCACTGGCATGCCTGCGTTGCACATGCGGAATGATCCTTCAAAAACCAGATAGCCAGCAATCTGATAGCCCGTGAGCACGAAGCCTGCGCACATGATGACCGCATTGGCGGGTGTATGCGTAGAATTACGCCAAGCGCCAGAAGTTGTCCTATCTCGACGCCCAGGTTGAACGCCAGCAAGTTGGGTAAAAGCCTATCCGGTGCGGCGCGCCGGGCTCTTGCGCTTCGCGCTGAGCTGGCCGTGCCGTCTCAGCCCGTTGGGCTACGATCCCTGAGGCCAAGGTGCGCAAACCTATTCCGCCAACAGCCTGCTGGGATGCACGCCCAATTGGTCGGCAATGCGCACCAGAACCAGTAAGCTGGGATTTCGCTTCCCTCTTTCAATTCCCCCCAGATAAGTGAGGTCTATCTCAGAATCGTGAGCGAGCTGTTCTTGACTCAGCTTTCTACGAACACGCAGCTTCCGAATATTCGCGCCCACAAGCGCCTTCCAGTCCATGACCAGAAGTCAATCTCACCGGGCTTATAGTCACCAGGGACTATAGTCCTTATTTACTTCGGGATTTCAAAGAGGTCGGCAGGCAACACGCCAAGCGCCTCCGCCAAACCTGCGATCTTCTTGACGGTCGGGTTTGCCTGGCCCTTCTCAATCTCGCGTAAGTAGGTGACGTCCATACCTGCATCCACGGCGAGCTGTTCTTGCGTAAGCCCTCGCGCCTCCCGCAGTCGCAGGACATTCGCGCAAACTATCCGCTCCCACTCCATCGACCAGAAGAAACGGGATGACGATTATAGTCACCAGGGACTATAGTCCCTGTTCTATAGGGTTCTTCGGCAGGAGCAGATGGGCGTCGTCGCAAGCCAACCAGTAGCAGCCGAACGACTTCAGGAAACCCTAGCGGAACTGGGCGTCAAGCCACTCGCACTTGTCTGGGCGCGCGACGATGCGTTGGACATTGCATTCAGCACGCAAAGTGGCTTAGCCGTCGTAGCGCGCTGCGCTGACACTCTAGACACTGCGGACTTGGCGGCACTCGCAAATATGCTCGCCGAAGGTCCATTCGGCAGAGCGATGCTCGTGAATTCGTCAGACGCCGTCGCGCAGACGAATGCGTCAATTCTGGTTTGCGGAGCCGGCGCGCTTCGCGAAGCGCTGATTGAAGTTTTATGAGAGGGGAACCGGAACTCCGGCGGCTGTTCGATGACGAGGCTGGCGTCCTCAGGCGATTTCTGCGCCGCTTCGGCGCAAGCGTCTCTCCAGAGGATATCGCACAGGACAGTTTCCTCCGTCTGTGCGCAGCTGACGCCAGACGCATCGTGTCGCCCCGAGCGTTCTTATTCCAAACCGCGAAGAACATGGCGGTCGATGCGCTACGCAGGAGCAAGGCAGCGCCCTATCGCGCCGTCGCGAGCATTGATCTTTTGCCGACTGCTGCGCACGCGCCCAGCCCCGAGGATCATTGCATCGCCGCGGAAGAGGCGGCAGCACTGCGTGCGGCGATCGCGGCCCTGCCGGAACTTGAGCGCAAGGCGCTGCTGATGCGCCGCGTTGAACTGCTGCCGCCTGCCGACGTCGCTGCGGCGCTCGGCTTGAGCGAGCGTCAGGTGCAGCGGCTCGTTTTAAAGGCCATCGCCTTTTGTCACGCCAGGCTCACCGCCGCTGACGGCGGCGCTTCGGCGCCTTAAGACAGATCGCCATGGCCCACCGCGAGCCAACACAGGCCGAATTGGAGGCCGCGCACTGGCTCGTGGTCTTGGACGAGCCCCGCGTCGGCCGCCAAGACATTGACGCGTTCCAGGCTTGGCTTGCTGCGGACGAAACCCACAAGCGCGCCTATGAAGCGGTCTCGGCGACTGCCGACAAGATCGATGCCGTACTGGCGACAGATCCACTTGGGCGCGATGTGCGCCATCGGAGGACCCGGGTCGTCCCAGTTCGGCCGCTCACGATCGCCGCGCTCTCGGTGGCGGCCGCTATCGCCCTGTTCGTCATCTCACCGCTTAGCCCGCTGCGGGACGAGGCGGGCGCCGTCTATGCCACGGTGCCGGAACAGGAACGCCTGGTGCGGTTAAGCGACGGCACCACGATCGAAATGGCGCCTGGGGCGCGGTTGCGGGCCAGTCTTGAGGGCGATGAACGCCGCGTGCGGTTCGAAGAAGGCGTGGCGCTTTTCAATGTTGCGCACGACGCCTCGCGGCCCTTCGTCGTGATGACCAAGTTCGGGGAGATCCGCGTGGTCGGCACATCTTTCGTCGTGCGGCTGGAACCCGATGCGGCCATCACCACGGTGCTAAGCGGACGCGTCGAAGCACGCCGCGAGATGCTGTTCTCACCTGACAACAGCGTGGCGGCTTCCGCCGATCAGGAGATCGAGCTTGGCGGTGGCGCCCCCACCGTTTCGATTCTGGCGCCGGACGCCCTGGATCGCCGGCTGGTCTGGCGCGAGCGTATGGTGGCGCTCGACGGCCAATCCTTGCGCGAAGCGGCTGCTGAGGTGACGCGCTTTTCGGGCGTGCGCTTCGCGTTCGCCGACACCGCGACCGCGCAGGTGCGTCTCGCGGGATATGTGGCGGGTGACGATGTGGAAGCGTTTCTGGAGTTGCTGGAAAACAATGTCGGGATCAGCGCCGATCGCCGGGCCGATGGCGTCATAGTGCTGCGCTCTGATTGAGCGCGTGAGAAAAACTCTCCGCCGTTGTCGTTTTTGCCAAGCCCATTCGTCTCCCCTTCTTGAAGACCGAGCATGCGGTCCAAGGGGAGGTGAGCTTGACCAAAACCGTCAAGCGCGCGGAGCGCGTTTCACACTGGGTTGCCGGACTGTTGTTGGGCGTGTCGCCATTTGC
>JADLHI010000198.1 GCA_020848895.1 Hyphomonadaceae bacterium | reverse complement strand
CGATGCATGCCGAAGGCGCGAACAATCTGGTGC
This sequence comes from Hyphomonadaceae bacterium, assembly GCA_020848895.1. Classification (GTDB taxonomy): domain Bacteria; phylum Pseudomonadota; class Alphaproteobacteria; order Caulobacterales; family Aquidulcibacteraceae; genus Vitreimonas. The sequence goes on along the minus strand of JADLHI010000198.1, from coordinate 8,469 downwards.
AAGTGCGCCAGCGCATCGATGAACTGACACGCCGCGCCGCCGAAGAAGGCGTGCAAGAAGGCGCGCCCGTCGAAGCGCGCATGGCGCTGGCGCGCTATCTGCTTGAAAACGAGTTTGCAGCCGAGGCTTTGGGGGCGCTGCGCATCGTTGCAATCAATCAGGGCGAACTGGTCGAGATCGATCCTGAATATCGCCTGCTGCGCGGCGCCGCGAACGTTATGATGGGCCGCGTTCATGCCGCGCAGGCAGATCTCACGGCCTCGGCGCTGATCAACAATCCGTCCGCCGCGTTGTGGCGCGGCTACGCGGCGGCGCAACAGCAAGACTGGGCCGACGCGCGGCGCGAGCTTGAGCGCGGCGCCGGCGGCCTTGAAGAGCACCCGCCGGCGTGGCGCGCGCGCTTCCAGGTCGCGCTGGCTGAAGCGTCGATGCAGCTCAACGACTATGCGGCGGCCGAAGCCGTCGCCCGCGCGGCTGGCGCGATAGCGCCGGATCAGGCGCTGCGTTTGCAGGCTCGTCTCATCGAAGCGCGCATTGTCGACGCACGCGGCGATCCCGCACGCGCACTGACCATGCTGGATGAACTCAGCCGCACCAACGATGAGGAAACGGCAGTGCGCGCCCGGGTGGAGGCGATCCGCATTCGGCGCGCGACGGGCGCGATGCGCGCGATCGACGCCGTCGAGCCGCTGGAAGCGCTGCGCTTCCGCTGGCGCGGCAATTCAACAGAGCTGACCATCGTGGGCATGCTCGGCGAAACCTATTCCGAACTTGGCCGGTGGCGCGAAGCGCTGGCGACGATGCGCATCGCCGCCGAGCGCTTCCCAACCGATCCTGCGGCGCGTCAGTTGCGCGCCGATATGTCGACGTTGTTCGAGCGATTGTTCCTCGACGGGGAGGCCGATCAGCTCGAACCGATCCAAGCGCTGGGGCTCTTTTACGAGTTCAGCGATCTGACGCCGGTTGGTCCGAACGGCGATCGTATTGTGCGCTTGCTGGCGGGCCGGCTCGTGCATGTCGATCTTCTGGAGCAGGCGGCGCAATTGCTGCAGCACCAAGTGGATGAACGTTTGCAGGGCGTGGGCAAGGCGCAAGTCGCCGCCGATCTCGCGGCGATCTATCTGATGGATCACAAGCCGGACCGCGCCTTGGTCGCGATCGCGGGATCGCGTCAGCCGAACATGCCCCAGGCGCTGCAGGCCGACAGGCGCATTATCGAAGCGCGGGCGCTGCTTGATCTTGGGCGTCTCGATGCGGCGGCCGAACTGGTTGAGCGCGATCGCGGCGAGGACGCGCAACGCGTTCGTGCGGAAGCGGCGTGGCGTGCGCGCGATTGGCAACGTGCGGCGGCGGAATTGCGTACTTTGCTCGCGAACCGCAATCGCGCGCAGCCGCTGGATGAGCATGGGCGCCAGGTTGTGCTGCGGGCCGGCGTGGCGCTGACGCTTGCAGGCGACGAGCCGGGCGTGCAGGCGCTTTATCGCGAGTACGCGGGCGATATGGCCAACACGCCGGAAGCCGACGCGTTCGAGATTGTCGCCGCCGGCATTAACGCTGACGGCGCGGCGATCCGCGATGTGGCGCGCGCGGTTGCGCGCACCGATCTGATGGGCCGCTTCATCGAGCGCATGCGCACGCGCATGACCGAGCAAGCGGCGCAAACCGCCGCCAACCGCGCGCCCGCTAATCCGCCCGCGCCACCGGCGCCGCCCGCGCAACAACCGCCTGCGCCGCAGGCGGCGGCGCCCAACAATCGTCCGCAGGCGGCCGCCGGCGCTTAAGGTTAGCGCGCGGCAAACCGCGTCGCCGTTGTTTCTGCTTTACAAGGCGCGCGGCTGTTGGCGTGATTGCGCGTATGGCCGGTCCGATTTCGGTGATCATCCCAACGCTCGATAGCGCGCGGCATTTGCCGCGTGCGCTCGCGCCTTTGGTCGATGGCATGCAGGAGGGACTGATCCGCGAAGTCATCGTGAGCGATGGCGGTTCGCGTGACGAGACGCTGGAGATTGCTGACGCCGCAGGTTGTACGTTGATCTCGGGCGAAGCCGGGCGCGCCAAGCAATTGCTTAACGGCATGGCGCGCGCCAAAGGCAAATGGCTATTGGTCCTGCATCCGCAGACGTCGCTCGCGCGCGGCTGGACCGAGGAGGTCGCGCTCTTTCTGCAATTCAACGAAGCACGCAAACGCGCGGCGACGTTCAAGCTGGCGTTTGACGATAAGTCGGCGAAGGGCAGGCTGTTCTGGGCGCGGTTGCGGGCGAACGTGATGAAGCTGCCGCACGGCGATCAAGGGCTGCTGATTTCGCGCTTTCTCTATGACGGCTTGAACGGCTATCGCGATGTTGCGCACGAGGACATCGATCTTGTGCGCCGCATCGGCGCCAAGCGCCTGGTGTTTCTCGAGACAGAAGCCGTCACCAGCGCCGACAAATATCGCTACGCGCCAAGCCCCGCGGAGAGCGTCGGCATGATGGCGCGCTATTTTCTGGGCGCGGATCCAGTCGAGATGGCGAAGCGCTAGAGCGCGTTGCATTCAAAGCGGAGCATGTTGAAACTCGTCATTCCGGGGCGACCGAAGGTCGATCCCGGAACCCAGGAGCAAACGCACGCTGCTCCGTCATCCCATGGGTTCCGGGAAGGACGACGTCAGAGGCGCTAGCGCTGCGCGGTGCGCTGATCGAGCGGGGTATAGAGGGCGGGGCCGCCGGCGGCGAGACGATCCATCTCCGGCGTCGGCTGGCCATAGCGTTTGCGGCAGAGCGTCAGGTGCGAGAGCGAGCGCTCGGCGTAGTCGCGGCTCTCGGCGCGCGGCATCATTTCGAGCACCAGCAGCGGATCGAGATCCGCCGGTTGTGTTGCGAGCCAGCGTGAGAGCCAGCCTGGGCCGCCATTGTAGGCTGCGAAGACGCGGCCAAGATCGCCGTCATTGTGAAACTCGGTCATCAGCCATTGCAGGTAGTCTTGACCGAGACGCATGTTGAGGCCGGGCTCAAAGAGCGGCGCTGGGGCGCGGCGATAATTGTGGCTGCGATCCATGTCGCGCGCGGTGGAGGGGAGCAACTGCATCAGGCCGCGGGCGTTCGAGACGGAGACGGCTTTCGGGTTGTAATAGCTCTCTTGGCGCACGATGGCGTAGAGCAGCGCGCGATCGAGGGAGAACCCGTTCTCCGGTTCGAACGAGGTCGTCGGGCAGAAGCCGGCGGCGGTGTCGCGGCCGCCGTATTCAGCGGCGCGCAATTGCGCCGCGGGCGCCTGCAAAGCAATCGCGAGCGCAAGGAAGGTGCGGTCGTCCGCCGGATCGATGTCGGCGTGGAGACGGCGCATTTCGGATTCGACTTCCGAAAGGCGGCCGAGTTGCGCGAGCGCGGCAGCGCGTCGCGCGGCAGGGTAGCGTTCGATGAAGCGTGAGATGGAATCGTCGGTGATTTCAGGGGCCGTGAATTGAAGCGCGCTGTCGCGGCCGAGCTGAGCTTCGGCGAGCTGGCCGTAGAACGTCCATGGGCGCTCGGCCGCTGCTTCCAGGTGTTGCGCCACGCCTTGGGTTTCGCCGGCGGCGAGGCGCGAGCGCGCGGCCCAATAGTGCACGCCGGCGCGCGCCCAGCCGCCGTGATTCGGCCATTGCGCGGAGGCTTCGAACTGGCGCACCGCTTCAGCGTAATCGTGCATGCGATAGGCGATGAGGCCGAGTTGCCATTGCGCCTGACCGCTGCGCGGACCGTCAAGTTGCGTGTAGGCGAGCGCGCGCGCGGCTTCGAAGTCGCCCTCGCCGATGCGTTCATGCACGCGTTCGATGGCGACGCGCGCGGCGGCGCTATCGCCGGCCACCGCTGGCGGCGTGCCGGGGAGGCGGCGGCCACGGCCGGCCATCGGCTCGGGCGCATGCGTCCCGTTGCGGCGGGCGCGGCGTGAGCGTGAATCCATCGCGCGATCGTAAACCGCCGGGGCCATGCCGTAATCGCCGTAGCGGTTGAGCCAAGAGGTGTAGTCGCTCCAACTGGCGCGGTACGAGCGCGAGAGCAGCATGCGGCCGCGGACGGCGCCGTCGAGCACATCGTCGTTGGCGCGCGACAGCGCCGTGCCGACGCCGCGCCAATTGCCAGAATCGATGGCTTCGAACGCGTCGCGATAGGCGGCCTCGTCTTGCTCGCTGAGAACGAGGATGCGCGGCTCGGCGTGAGCCAGAGGCGCGGCGATAGCGGCGACGGAGAAAGCGGCGAGGGCGTAGCGGAACGTCATCGGAGCTCGTCTTTAGAACCGGTTAGGGATGCGCTCCCCGCGCCACACCCAACTCTTCGAGCCAGGCTTCGGCGAGCAGCAAATCCGCCCATGCCAGCCGCTTCTGCTGCGGCTGACGCAGGAGATATGCGGGATGAAGCATGACCATGGCGTTGACGGGCGCCTTTATCCCCTCACGCGTGTATTGGAGCTTGCGGCCGCGGAGCTTCAGCACGCCGTCCTCGCGCTTGAGGACGGTGTGGGCGGCGGCTTTGCCGGTCAGGATGAGCAGCTTGGGACGGGACAGCTCGATCAGCCGTTCGACGAACGGGAGGCAGGAGAGCGTTTCGCCGTCCGTGGGGTCGCGATTGCCGGGTGGACGCCAGTAGATCGTGTTTGAAATCAGCACGTTAGATTTACGATCGAGGCCGATCGTGGCCAGCATCTTGTCGAGCATCTGACCCGAGCGGCCGACGAAGGGTTTGCCCTGCTCATCCTCGTCCTTGCCCGGCGCCTCGCCCAGGATGAGGACCGGGGCAGCATCGATACCATCAGAAAATACGGTATTCCGCGCTGTCGCCTTGAGGGCGCAGCCGTTGAACTTATCCACAGCGGCACGGAGTTCGGCGATTGTGGACGCGCCGGCGGCGAGGGCGCGGGCGGTGTTTACGGCGTCGTCGGCGGGCTGGAGCTTCGCCTTTGGCTTGGCCTTTGGCGCTGGCGGCTGGATCTGGAACGGTTCGCGCGCTGGCGCTGTGGGCGCGGCGCTGCGTGCCGGTGGCGCGGCGGCCCTTGCGGCGAACACGGCTTCCGCATCGTCCATGTCGACGCCGGCCGCGCGCCAGAAGGCGAGCAGCGCGCGTGCGGCATCCTGCGGGGCAGCGTTCTCCATAAGCGCCGTTATGGACGGACTCGGTCGAATCGCCAAAGCGACGCGAGCAGCTTGCACCTCATCGCAACCGCTTTGATAAACGACATGAACAACGTGAAGGGATGGAAATGGCCGAGGAAGCCCCAGAGCGCGAAGCGATGGAGTACGATGTCGTCATCGTCGGCGCGGGACCCGCTGGCCTTTCCGCGGCGATACGGCTGAAGCAACTCGCCGCCGCGGCCGGAAGTGAAGTCAGCGTCGCGGTGTTGGAGAAGGGCGCGGAAGTCGGCGCGCACATTCTCTCTGGCGCGGTGATCGATCCGAGTTCGCTGAATGAACTCATTCCGGACTGGAAGGAAAAAGGCGCGCCGCTCGAAACGCCGGTGCTCGACGATCAATTCAAGATTCTGGGACCCGCCGGCGCCGCAGCGTTGCCGATGTTCCTGATGCCGCCGCTGTTCAGCAATCACGGCAACTACATCGTCTCGCTCTCGAACGTGACCAAGTGGCTGGCGGCGCAAGCCGAAGAACTTGGCGTTGAAATCTATCCGGGCATGGCGGCCTCTGAGCCGGTGTTCGATCAGAGCGGCGCGCTCAAAGGCGTGGTCGCCGGCGTGTTCGGCATCGCCAAGGACGGCCACAAAAAGCCTGACTATCAGCCGGGCATGGAGCTGCACGGCAAGTATGTGCTGATCGCTGAAGGCGTGCGCGGTTCGCTCGCGAAAGTGCTGCAGGCCAAGTACGGACTCGCGGACAAATCGCAGCCGCAGAAGTTCGGCATCGGCATCAAGGAGCTTTGGGAAGTGCCGGCGGCGCAGCACAAGCCGGGCTTGGTGTTGCACACGGTCGGCTGGCCGCTTGATGACGGCACCGGCGGCGGTTCGTTCATGTATCATTTCGGCGATCGGCAAGTGTATGTCGGCTACGTCGTCCATCTGAACTACAAGAACCCTTACATCTCGCCGTTCGACGTGTTTCAACAGCACAAGCTGCACCCGGAAATTCGTCAGCACATCGAAGGCGGCAAGCGCGTTGCGTATGGCGCGCGCGCGATCACCGAGGGCGGTTTTCAATCGGTGCCGCGTTTGGCGTTCCCAGGCGGGGCGCTGATCGGCTGCTCGGCGGGCTTTGTGAACGTGCCGCGCATCAAGGGCAGCCACAATGCAATGAAGTCGGGCATGCTGGCGGCGGAGGCGGCGTTCGATGCGCTCTCGCATGGGCGTCAGCGCGACACGCTCGAAACGTACGATGAAAGCTATCACACAAGCTCGATCCGCAAGGATTTGTTCGGCGTGCGCAACGCCAAGCCGATGCTTACCCGCTTTGGGACGTTCTGGGGCGGCGTTGTCGGCATGGTGGACATGTGGACGACGACGCTGTTTGGCGGCTTCTCCTTCTTCGGCACGCTGAAGCATGGCAAGACCGATGCGGCCTCCACCGGCAAGGCGAAGAACTTCAAGCCGATCGTCTATCCAAAGCCGGACGGCGTGCTGACGTTCGACAAGCTAAGTTCAGTTTATTTGTCGAACACCAATCACGAGGAAGATCAGCCGGCGCACCTGACGCTGAAGGACCCGACGATCCCGATCCGCGTGAACCTCCCCGAATACGCCGAGCCGGCGACACGATATTGCCCAGCTGGCGTGTACGAAGTGCTGTACGACGAGGCAGGGAGTAACCCGCGGTTCCAGATCAACGCTCAAAACTGCGTTCACTGCAAAACCTGCGATATTAAAGACCCGAGCCAGAATATAAATTGGGTGCCGCCCGAAGGCGGCGGCGGGCCGAACTACGCCAACATGTGAGCTGCATCCCGCAAGACGCGGGAGAAAGGGACGAAAGAATGCGTTGGGCCTTACTGGCGGCAAGTGTTGCGGCAGCGGCGATTACGGCGAACGTGGCTTTCGCCCAAGAGGTCAAGCGCGAGCCGGCTTCGCAGCAAGGCGCGAGCGAGGAGAGCGGCGGCGTTACGCCCGTCGCCGCGCTGCGCACGACCGCGCCGCCGAACGCCGCGGCCAATCGCACCTATGAGACACCGGACGCCGCGCTGCTCGAAGCGGATGTCGACTATCTCGTGCGCGAAGGCCATCGCGCGGTGTCGCGCAACGACCAGGACGGACTTTGGTATGCGGCGGCGTTCGCGGACGATCTTGCGGCTGGCCGCTACACCGAGGCGCGCAATGTGCTGCGCGATGCGCCTGGCGGTTTGAACGGCGCTTTCGCCGATATGTTCGAGCCGTTCCTGATTGCAGCGGAAGGCAATGTGAATCGCGCGGTTGAGCGCGTGGATTCGGGCGGCGACAATTTGCCGGCGCCGCTGCCTGAAGTGGCGCGCGCGCTGTTGTTCGAGGCGGCTGGCCGGTTGCCGGAAGCGGCGGCCGTCTATGCGCTGATGATCGAGCGTCTCGACACAACGCCGCCGGGCGATGCCGAGCCGCAAACCAGCGAAGAGTTCGACCGCATGCTGGGCGCGGCGCGGACGAGCCACGCTGTGTATCGCGCCGCGCTGGTTTCGCATCGTTTGGGCCGCACAGAGGAAGCGCGCCGCTACTACACTATCGTTCGGGGCTACGAGCCGCGCTCGATCGCCGTGAACGCCAATCTGGCGCGCCTGAACGCGGGTCAACCGCCATTCGAGCAGCCGCTGACGGCTGTCAGCGCCACCGGGCGCTGGATGCTGTTCCTCTCGGAATTCCTGACGCAGGCGGAGACGCTGACGGCCTTGGTCGCGCAACGCGATCCGGCGCAAGGGTACGCGTCGACGTCTGGCAGCGTGATGCTGCAGATTGGCTCTTTGCTGGCGACCGATTCCGACGATTGGCGTCTTTACGCGGCGCAGCAGACGCTCGATGCGGGCGGCATCAACGGCGCGCAACGCATCATCGATCAAATCCCGGCGACCAGCCCCTATGCGCCCGACGCAGAGATCGTGCGCGCATCCATTCAGATTGAGCGCGGCAACGATGCCGACGCGGCCGCCGCCGCCGACCGCGCGCTTGCCATCGCCGGCGACCGTTGGGCGATTATCGCGTCGGTTGGCGATGTCTATCGCCGCATCGGGCATCCCGATCGCGCCATTCCTGCCTTCGATCGTGCGTTGACCTTGACGCAAGACGGCAAGGACCGTGCCGATGTGCTTGGCTGGCGCGCGTACGCGCATCGCTTCTCCGGCAATCTCGCCGCAGCGACCGCGGATATGCGCGCGGCGTATGAGGCGGACCCCAGCGTCGATACGCGGCTCCTCTATGTCACGATCCTCATGGACGATCCGGCGGCGTGGAACGACGGCATCGCCATGGCGCGCTCGCTGTTTGCCGAGCAGCCGGATTCAGTGATGCGTCTCAACGCGCTTGGCTATGCGCTGATCCAACGCCCGCAAGGGT
>JADLHI010000197.1 GCA_020848895.1 Hyphomonadaceae bacterium | reverse complement strand
GACGCGGCAATCTGCTGCAAGACCAACAAGCGATCGCCGACCTCGAACGCGCCCGAAAACTCTTCGATGACCTGGAAAAAACGCGCGAACTCATCCAAGTCCTCGATCTGGCCAAGGCTGGCGACGCCGTGCGCGTGTTCATCGGCTCGGAAAACCCGCTTTTTTCACTGTCGGGGTCGAGTCTGATCGTCGCTCCCTATATGAACGCCGAACGAAAGGTGGTCGGGGCGTTGGGCGTGATCGGCCCTACCCGGCTCAATTATGCGCGGGTGATCCCGGTGGTGGACTATACAGCGCGCGTTGTCGGCCGGGTGCTCGACGGACGCGGCGAACGATGAGGATGGAATGACGGACGAAGCAAATCCCCAGCAGCCTGACACCGCCGCGCTCGACGCCGCCGGCGAAGCGTTCGACGTGGCGACGCTGCAAGCTGAGCTGGCCAAGGCCAAGGACGACATGCTGCGCGCGCTTGCGGACGCCGAAAACACCCGCCGCCGCGCCGAGCGCCAAGCGGTGGAGGCCCGCGCCTACGCCATCGATCGCTTCGCGCAAGACTTGCTGCCGATCGCCGATACGCTGGAGCGCGCGCTGATGACGGCGCCGCGCGACGATCAGGACGAAGGCTTCCGCAACCTGCTCACCGGCGTCGAGCTCACCGAGCGTTCGCTGGTCGACGCCTTTGCGCGGCACGGCCTGAAGCGCATCGGCGCGCGCGGCGAACAATTCGATCCGAAGGTGCACCAAGCCGTGGCGCAGGCGCCCGGAGACCAGCCCGCCGGCACGATCCAAGAAGTGCTCCAGTCCGGCTATGTGCTGGGTGACCGTACGTTACGCGCCGCCATGGTGCTGGTTTCGGCTGGCCCGGCAGGCGCAGCCCCCGCCCCACACGTGGACATCAAGGTCTAGAAGCTCCGCTTTCGCTCGCACCCCCCAACGTTGCGAGCTATGCCAAACGCAGCCATCGCTCTGCGGCGATGCGGGTCGAATTGCGCCAGAAGGCTGGATTCCGCCCGAATTCCGCTTTGCGTCTGACATGACGGATAGTTAACCATGTCCGTCACGATTTGAGGGGAGACCAATACATGCGTGGAAAGCTCTTGTTTGGCGCAGCCGCGGCTGCGCTGATGGCGTTCGGCTTCTCAACAGCCTCCGCGCAAACCGCCGATCAACCCGGCGACGCATCCACAACCGCGACGCTCAGCGGCAACGTCGATGGTGAAATCTCCCCCGCTGGCGACACCGATTGGTATCGCCTCGAAGTTCAAACCGGCCAGCGTTACAACTTGGCGCTCGCCGGCCTTGAGAACGACCAAGGCGAAGCGCTCGATCCGGTGCTCGTCGTCTATGACGCGCAGGGCAACCAGCTCGCCTTCAACGACGACGCCAACAACTCGCTGAACTCGGCGCTGCGCTATGTGCCGCAACAAGCCGGCGTCGTGTACGTGGAAGCGCGCGCCTTCAGCAGCGAAGCCACCGGCGCCTATCGGCTTGGCGTTTCATCAGAGGAAGTGCCGCCAGACGATGCGGGCGGCGACGCCAGCACACGCGCGCGCGCCAGCGTTGGCCGCACGACGAATGGCAACATCGAATATGAAGGCGATGTCGATTGGTATCGCTTCTCGGCGCGCACCGGCAATCGCTACAACATCACACTGGCCGGCGCGGGCGAAGGCGGCCTCGGCGATCCTGTCCTCCGCGTCCTCGATCGCGACGGCAACGTGCTCGCGGAGAACGACGATGCTGAAGGCTCGCTCAATTCGGCACTCGAATTCATTCCCGCCGCCAACGGCGACGTGTTCATCGAGGCGCGCGCATACTCCGACGCTTATACCGGCCCCTACGCCCTCAACGTCACCGCTGAACGCCTGCCGCGCGACACCGTCGGCAACTCGACCTCGACCGGCGGACGTATCAATGCCGGCCAAACGATCGAAGGGACGCTCGACTTCCCGAGCGATACCGACTGGTACCGTGTCCGTCTCACCGAAGGTCAGTCGTATCGCTTCACGCTCAACGCCACGGGCGACAAGCCGATCGATGATCCGCTGATCCGTCTCCACGACTCGCACGGCGCTGAAATCGCCGTCGACGACGACGGCGGCGATGGCCTCAACTCATACCTTGAGTTCACCGCGCCGAGCACCGGCGCGTACTTCATCGAAGCCACCTCATTCGGCGGCCAAACAACCGGTAACTACACGCTCGCGGCGTTGAATGGCGATGTGCCCGCCGACGCCAGCACCGATGCGAGCCTCGCACCCGAAGGCGACTATCGCGAAGGCGTGCTCGCGCCGGCCGGTGACCGAGACTGGTATCGCCTCACGCTCGAACAAGGCCAAGCCGTCCGTATCGGCATGTCGGCGACAGGAACGCCTGACAGCATCGGCGATCCCTACCTCGTGCTCTACGGCCCGGACGGCGGCGAGCTTGCGCGCGACGACGACGGCGGCGATGGCCTCAATTCGTGGCTTGAGTTCCAGGCTCCGGCGGCAGGCGCCTATTACGTGGAAGCACGCGGCTTCACCGAAGATG
>JADLHI010000196.1 GCA_020848895.1 Hyphomonadaceae bacterium | reverse complement strand
TCGAACTCTTCCGTCCGCCACACATAGGTATAGGCGAGCCGCCAATCGCCGGCGCTGATCGCAAATCCAGTCTGGAAGTCCGCGACATACGGATTGCGGTCGACCGAGGCGCTATCCTCGAACGTGTTGCCATCGAGGAAAAGGTTGTGCGCCACGGCGCGTCCCTGAACGCCGGCGAACACCTGCCACGACAATTGACCGCCCGAGAAATGCTCGATCCCTGCAAGTGAAGGCCGCACGCGCGGCGGCCCGTAATCATTGTCCAACCGCCAACCCACGCGCGCTGCAACACCAAGCCGCGCCTCCGTGCGCAACGTGCCCAGCGTGACGCCGGCGTTTGGCGTCAGATCGAATTCCAGTCCGCCAACATCCGTCGAAATCTGCGCCCACGGCGGGCGCCAGCGGCGATCGAACGACACCGCGAACGCCAGTTCGTCGTGCAGCTGGCTATCCCAGCCTTGTGGGTCCGGCGCGCCTAGCGCCTGGTGGATGCCGCGTTGCGCTTCTTCACCCAACGCCGAAGGCCCAGTCATGCCAAGCTCAAGCTCATACGTATCGAGATAGCGCGGCTCCAAGCCGCCTTCGCGGTCCTCTTCAGCGCCGACCATCAGCTGCATATAGAGCCAGCCCGCATACGGATGCTGATCCGGCGGCGCTGGGTTTGCGGTGATGTCTTCCGGCGTAAAGATCGATTGCCCGATGGCGATGCCCCAGAAGTCAGGCTCGCTGCCGGAGAAGGTGCGCGTAAGCCCGCTGGCGCCCGAAAGCCAACCCGGCACTTCGTTCACTTCCGACACGTAGCCGAGCTTGATGCCTGACGTGTAGTTGCGGTCAGCGCCCGATGAGAGGCTGTCGTTTTCCACGACGATGGAAAACACGCCGCTATTGCCGGCCTCTGCATCCTGCGCGAGCGCCGCGCCAGGCGACATCGCGGCCAGCAAGGCCGCGCCGCCAAGCCAATGCTTCAAGCGATGATGTCCGGCGTCAGCCGATCCTCGATCCATTTAATCTGGTCCCTCAACACGAGCTTGCGCTTCTTCAGCCGGGCAAGCTGCAGCGCATCCCCACCGCTTTGCTCTTGCAGAGCAAAAATGGCGGAGTCGAGGGCCCTATGCTCCTCGCGATACTCCATCAGGCGCGCCTTAAGCGCGCGCCTCTCTGGCGTGTCGTTAATGTCGAAGCCGGTTCCGTCTTCGGAATCCATGGGTAAGCGTTCCGCGGTTCCACACGCAGCCCCGTGTGCGCGCGAATTTTGAGCTAAGACACGCCTCTCAGGCGCTGTAAAGCCGCCAGTGCGCGCGAAATTTTCGGCCAGAATCAGGCGGCAGCAAGAAAGTTTATTTTTGTTGATGATGTAAGGAGACAACACCGGAAAAGGAGAGCATCCTCGGACTCGCCCTAGCTAGAGGAGGCGCCTTAGATGGCTATCGAGCAGCGGCTGCGCGAACTAGACGCGCGCCATCGGGATCTCGACATCATCATCAAAAGTGAAGCCCAGCATCCTTCGGTTGATGCGACGCGGCTCTCGGCGATGAAACGCCAAAAACTAAAGCTCAAAGAAGAAATCGAACAGCTCCGACAAGGTTCGGATCACCACTAGCGCACAAGGCGCTTGATGTTTGTGGGTTGGAGCGCGCGCCTCCTGGCGCGCATTGCTGGAAGTCCGTGCTCCAACCTCCAAAACTAACGCCAAAACTAACGCACGTGTTCAGCGTCCACGAGCGCGAGATAGCGGCCGTAACCTTGCGCCTCCATTTCCGCACGCGGGATGAAGCGGATCGCGCAGCTATTGATGCAAAAGCGCTGACCGCCGGAGCCGCGCGGCCCATCGTCAAACACGTGACCCAGATGTGCATCGCCCCGGCGTGAGCGCACCTCGATGCGGCGCATGCCCATCGTGTAATCCTCGCGCAGGATGATGTTGTTGGGGTCGACCGGACGCGTGAAGCTCGGCCAGCCCGAGCCGCTGTCATATTTGTCCGTGGAGACGAACAGCGCCTCACCGGTGCGCGCCTCGACATAGAGGCCAGGTTCGTGGTTGTCCCAATACTGATTGTCGAACGCCCGCTCGGTGCCGCCCTGATCCATGACCCAATTGCGCAGCCGCTCAAGAGCGCCGGGCGAGCGCTCTGTCTGCTGCGGTTGTTCGCGGGTCTGCGCGTAAGCGTAATACCCCGCGCCGCTGAGCGCGAGCAGGGCGGTGGCGGCGATAACGGAGATGCGCATGAAAGCTCCTTATGCCCGCTCCATACGGCCAAGCTCCGGCGCCGGTTTCAAGTCTGGACCGCCGGCGCCCTCGCCGGCATCGGTGGTGGAAATACCCACGAGCGGCGGCAGTTGAAACACCGGATGCCGGCGCCCCCGCCGGCGGTCCAGATGTGATGCAACCATTCGCGCCGCGCTTACGTATAACGCAGCATGATCCGCCGCGCTCTCATCGCCAGCCTCTTGTTCCTGGCCGCCGCCTGCTCACCTGAGCCATCCTCCGCCCAGCAACCCCGCCAAGCGCCTTTGCCCGCCGGCCAACAGGAAGCCGTGTTTGCCGGCGGCTGCTTCTGGTGCATGGAACATGACATGGGCGCGCTGCCAGGCGTCACGTCCGTGATGAGCGGCTACACCGGCGGCCGCAACGCCAATCCAACTTACGAAAATCACCCCGGCCATTTCGAAGCCGTGCGCGTGCGCTTCGATCCCAGCGTGATCACCTACCGCCAGCTCGTCGATCGCTACTGGCAGTTCACCGATCCCACCGACAGCGGCGGCCAGTTCTGCGACCGCGGCTCAAGCTACCGCCCCGCGATTTTCGTAACGCCCGCCCAACGCGCCGACGCAGAGGCCAGCAAGGCGGCCGTCATCGCCAGCGGCCGCGTCAACGGCCAAGTCATCACGCCAATCCTCGATCTCGGCCCATTCACCGAAGCCGAAGAGTATCACCGCGATTACGCGCGCCGAAACCCCGCGCACTACGCCGCCTACCGCACCGGCTGCGGCCGCGACGCGCGATTGCGCGAAGTCTGGCGGCGATAAAGGAGCGCGGGTCTTCAGACCCGCGATTTTCCGCAACGCCGGAGCAAATGCGGGTCTGAAGACCCGCGCTCCATGTTAGCTCTCTTCCGCCACCGGCGCTTGCTCATACGTCTCCGCCGGCACGGTTTCCTGTGCTGACTTCAGCGTTTTCGCTTCCGCCTTCGCCGCGCGCTTATCGGCGCGGGCCTTCGCGGCGGCGGCTTCGGCCACGACCGCGTCCAATTCGATCTGGCTGCAGAGGCCAATCGTCACCGGATCGACCGGCTTGATCTGCGAGGAATTCCAGTGCGTGCGGTTACGCACCTGCTCGATCGTGGCCTTGGTCGTGCCGATCAGCTTCACGACCTTCGAGTCCGGCACTTCCGGGTGGTTCTTCAAGAACCACTGAATAGCGTCCGGGCGATCCTGGCGGCGCGCGATCGGCGTGTAGCGGGCGCCTTTCTTCTTCACTTGCGGCAGGTCGATGCGCTTCTGCTCAAGCGGCTTCAGCACGTAGCTCTCTTCAGCTTCGCCCTTGGCGATTTCCTCGCGTGAGAGGAAGCCACCCGCAATCGGATCGACGCCGCGAATGCCCTTGGCGACATCTTCATTGGCGATGCCTTGGACTTCGAGCGGGTGCAGGCCGGTGAAATCGGCGATCTGCTTAAAGGCAAGCGAGGTGTTTTCGATGAGCCAGACGGCGGTCGCCTTCGGCATCAGCACGTTCGAGGTCATGGGGAGGCTCCAGATACGCAAAAGCGCCCAGCGTCGTCGCCAGGCGCTAGCCATATGGTGCAACGGGCTGACGCATCCGGGCGCGGACGAGGTCAGTTGAGGCCGGATATAGCGTCAGGGTTGGCGGAAGGGAAGGCTGGATTGGGATGACGGGGCGCGAAAAACGCACTTAACTGCCGGCGTCACGTTGGGACGGGGAATGCCATGTTGCGCCGGTTAGTCGTTGCGGCTCTTGCCGCGTTTTCTCTTTGCGCATGCGCCAGCACGCAAAGCCCGGAACGCTACGATGTCATCATCTCCGGCGGGACGGTTTATGACGGCTCGGGCGGCGCGCCCTTCGTCGCCGACGTCGCGATCCGTGGCGACCGCGTCGCGGCGATCGGCAATCTCACCGGCGTTCCCGCCGCTCAGCGCGTCGACGCGCGCGGCTTGGCGGTATCGCCGGGCTTCATCAACATGCTGAGTTGGTCGACGGAATCGCTCATCGAGGATGGCCACTCGCAAAGCGACATTCGCCAGGGCGTGACGCTGGAAGTGATGGGCGAGGGCGAG
>JADLHI010000195.1 GCA_020848895.1 Hyphomonadaceae bacterium | reverse complement strand
TGTCGCTGGTGGGCGTGCTCGCGTGGCAAGTGATCGGCCGCTATGTGCTGAACGATTCGCCCAGTTGGACCGAGCCTGTGGCGCTGACGTTGATGAGCATATCGGCGTTGTTCGGCGCCGCCATCGCGGTGCGGGCGGAGTCGCATTTCAGTTTTCCGACGTTGGTGGAATCGTCGCCGCCCGCGCTCAGGGCCGCGTTGCGCTCACTGGCGCGGCTTATCGCCGTGGTGTTTGGGGCGGCGCTATCGTGGTTCGGCTTCTTCTTGATGATCGACAGCTGGGACACGCCGATGGCGGGCGCGCCGGCGCCCGAGGGTGTGAGCTATGCGGGGCTTGCGTTCGGCGGCGCGCTGATTGGGCTGTTCGCGCTGGAGCGCCTGCTCACAGGCGCGCCGGCGAAGCCCGCCCACGAGGGGACGTGATCATGGAAATCGCGATCCTCTTTGGCGTGTTTGCGGTGCTGCTGATTGTCGGCGTGCCGATCGCGTTTGCGATCTCGGCGGCGACCTTGGCGACGGTTGTGTATCTGGGGCTGCCGCCCGTGGTGGTGGTTCAGCAGGTTTCTTCGGGCTTCAACAAGATTTCGCTGCTGGCGATTCCGCTCTTCATTTTCACCGGCGAACTGATGATGCGCGGCGGCATATCGGATCGGCTCATTTCGCTGGCTGCTTCGCTCGTGGGGCATCTGCGTGGCGGGTTAGGGCAGGTGAGCGTGCTTGCCTCGACGCTGTTCGGCGGCGTGTCGGGCTCGGCGTTGGCGGATGTTTCCGCCATTGGGCCGACAATTATTCCGCAAATGGCCAAGCGTGGATTCAGCAAGGATTATGCGGTGGACGTCACCGTGTCGGCTTCGCTGGTGGCGTTGCTGTTGCCGCCTTCGCACAATTTGATTTTGTTCTCGGCCGTTGCCGGCGGCGGTGTGTCGATCGCCGACCTGTTTGCGGCAGGCATCATTCCGGCGCTGTTGTTGGCGATTGGAGTGATGGGCGCAGCGTACTGGCTGGCGCGCGTGCGCGGGTATCCGACTGAAGCATTCCCGGGTTTTAGTGAAGTGCTGAAGCGCTTTGTGGCCGCGATTCCGGGCTTGCTGATGATCTTCGTGATCTTTGGCGGCATTCGCGCGGGGATTTTCACGGCGGTGGAATCGAGCGCCATTGCGGTGCTTTACGCGCTGATTGTGTGCTTGATCATCTATCGTGCGCTTGGTTGGAAAGAGTTCTGGGCGGCGGCGGCGCATGCGGCGCGGGCTTCGGGCGCGGTGCTGTTCGTGATTGGCGCGGCGGGCGCGTTTGGCTGGCTGATTGCGTATCTGCAGATACCGGGCGCGGTGGTCGAGTCGCTGAATGCGCTGACGGATGATCGCAACGTGGCGCTGTTGCTGATGCTGCTGGCGTTTTTGATCATGGGCACGTTTCTCGATCTGGCGCCGAAGATTATCATCGTGACGCCGATCTTTCTGCCGGTGGCGAAAGCGTACGGGATCGAACCGATGCATTTCGGGGTGATCATGGTGCTGGCCGGCGGCCTTGGGCTGATGATGCCTCCGATTGGATCGGTGCTGTTTGTGGGCTCGGCGATTGGCAGGATCACGATCACCGAAGCGATGAAATCGATCTGGCCGTTCTTCTTCGCGGCGTTGATCGTGTTGCTGCTGGTGACGTTTATCCCGGCGCTTTCGCTGACGCTGCCGGCGTTGTGGCGTTAGCGGCGGACGCTTAGGTCGGCGGCGAGGAAGGCTTCGATTTCGGCGGCGGAGGCGAGGTTAAAGTCGCCGGGGATCGTGTGCTTGATGCATGCGGCGCCGAGGGCGAAGCGAATGGCGTCGGCGTTATTGGCGCCAGTGCGGAGCGCGTGGATCAGGCCAGCGGCGAAGGCGTCGCCAGCGCCGATGCGATCGACGATGTGCGTGATTTCGATGGCGGGCGCTTCGGCTGAACCGTCGCGGGTGTGAAGCGCGGCGGCGAGCGCGTGGTGATTGACGCTGTGCTGCACGCGATGCGTGGCGGCCATCAGTTTGAGGTTCGGAAACGCCTTGAAGGCGGCGTCAGCGGCTTCGCGGGCGTTGGCGGGCGAGCCGCCCAGGATGAGCGCGATGTCGCGTTCGTTGCCGAAGGCGATATCGGCTTGCGCGAGGATTTGGCGAAGGATCGCGGGCGCGTCGCCGTTCCACGCCTTCCAGAGCTTTTCGCGATAGTTGCAGTCAAACGAAACGGTGAGGCCGAGCTTACGCGCTTCGGTGACGGCGCGGATGGCGGCTTCGGCGGCTTGTGCGCCTAGCGCCGCTGTAACGCCGGACACGTGGAGCCAGCCTGCGCCCTTGAGCATTTCGCTCCAGTTTGTCTTGGCGTGGTCGGCGCTTGCGAACGAAGAGGCGGCGCGATCGTAGATCACTTCGGTGGCGCGGCCGCCGGCGCCGGGGCTCAGGAAATAAAGTCCCATGCGACCTGGCGTGAAGGCGATGCGCGAAGTGTCGACGCCGTAGCGGCGGAGTTCGTTGCGCGCGGCGTGGCCGAGGGCATTGTCGGGGAGGGTGGTGAAGACCCGTGCGTCGTGACCGAGCGTCGCAAGCGAAACGGCGACATTCGCTTCGGCGCCGCCGACGCAGACGTTGAGTTGCGGTGTTTGCAGGAGAAGTTCGGCGCCGGGCGCGGAGAGGCGCAGTAGGACTTCGCCGAAGCAGACGATGCCGCCGTCGGTGCGAAAGCCGTTCATCGCGCCAGCCAGCCGCCATCGACGGGAAGGATGGCGCCGTGCACATAGTCGGACGCGCGTGAGGCGAGGAAGATTACCGCGCCGCCGATGTCGCTGGCTTCGCCCCAGCGGCCGGCTGGGATGCGGCCCAGAATTTCGGCGTTGCGCTTGGCGTCTTCGCGCAGCAGTGCGGTGTTGTCGGTGACCATGTAGCCGGGCGCGATCGCGTTCACGTTCACGCCTTTGGCGGCCCATTCGTTGGCGAGCAAGCGCGTGAGGCCGGCAAGGCCGCTTTTCGAGGCGGTGTAGGAGGGCACGCGGATGCCGCCTTGGAAGGAGAGCATCGAGGCGACGTTGATGATCTTGCCGCGGCCTTGCGCGATCATGTGGCGGCCGGCGGCTTGCGCGAGGAAGAACACCGACTTCAAGTTCGTATCGATCACCGCGTCCCAATCGGCTTCGGTGAAATCGACGGAATCGGCGCGGCGGATGATGCCGGCATTGTTTACGAGAAT
>JADLHI010000194.1 GCA_020848895.1 Hyphomonadaceae bacterium | reverse complement strand
TAGCGATAATCGATCAGCGTGTTGAGGCCGTCGGCGGATTCGATCCAGACATCGCCGCCGCGTCCGCCGTCGCCGCCATCGGGGCCGCCGAGCGGAATGAACTTCTCCCGCCGGAACGAGATCGCGCCGGCGCCGCCATTGCCGGAGCGCACGTAGATTTTGGTCTGGTCGAGAAATTTCATTGAGAGCGAATAGGGAATAGCGAATGGGGAGTAGGGAATAGCTAGGTACGAATACGTCGCTCTGACATCCCTATTCCCTATTCGCTACTCACTATTCCCTTCTTTCTCAATCGCTTTCACGCCGCCAACGCAGTGAAACGCGTTGATCGCCGTTGGTCAGGAAGCTGGTGATCAGGACGAGGCGCGGCCGGATGGTCCATTCCACGCGCGTTTGAGCTTGGCCCAACCCCGTACGTGCGACTTCGACGTAGACGTCCCGCGTGAGATAAACGCCGCCAGCGACAAGGAAGCCGCCGTTTTCATCCTGGCGCACATTGAACCGATCGAGCCCCGCCGCCGCGCGCGCCGCATCGACCAGATCGAGCGAGGCGCGGCCCGAAAGCGCGGCCAAGCTCGCGGCAAGCTGCGCCGCTTCGAGCGCCGATAAATCCTCGACCGAACGGCCGAACAGGATTTGAGGAAGGATCTCATCCTCCGGCAGCGCCGGATCGGACGTGAACGTGATCTCCGGGTCGCGCGCCGTGCCGATCAGGCGCACGCGCGCCGTCAGATCAGCGGTGTCGCGCACCGCCGTAAGATTGATGCGCGCGTCGAGCGGATCGCCATCGAACTCAAGGATCGCATCTTCGATCTCGAACGGTTGTCCCGAGAGTGCCAGCGTGCCGCGCTGCGCGCGCGCCGTGCCGAACACGAGCGGATGCGCCGAGGTGCCGCCAAGGCGCATGTCAAGAGACCATTCCGCGTCGACGCCGCGTCCGCGTGTGAACACACGGCCTGGCGCCGTTATATTGACGTTGAGCGTCGTCGCGCCGTTACGGCGCACGGGCTGCTCGTCTTCGAGCGGCTCGTCCTCTTCGCCGGGACGATTGATCTCGATGACGTCCAGCGTGGGGATACCTGCTTGTGGGTTCGAGGCGATGTCGATGCTGGCCTCGACGATGTTGAGATCACCGGTGAGCGAGGAGTGCAGTCCTTCCCAAGCCAGCGTGAGTTCGCCGCTCGCGACGGCGCGCGCGTCGGGGCGATCGGCGACGCGCATATTATCGACATCGACGGTGATGCTCCCTTGGCGCTCGTTGATGCTGCCGCCAGTCGCGGTGATGTGGCCTCCGCGCGGGCCGGACGCGGTGAAGTTTTCGATGGTGACGCCGCGTTCATCCAGCGCCACGCGTGCGTCGAGGTCGACCAGGCGCACGCCGGTCAGCTTATCCTCGAAACGCCCATCTACGATTTCCATGTGGCCGTCGCCGGATAGATAGCCGGCGCCGAATTCGATCGTGCCTTCGCCGTCGAGCGCACCCTCCAGCGATTGATCGGGCAGACGGGCGGCCGCCCACAATGCTTCCGCTGGCCCGTGCACCGACCATGACGCGCGCCCACGCCGCTCGCGCGCCAAGGCAATGCGCAACGGCGCCGCGCTCGTTTCCACCGGCGCATCGGCTTCGAAGTGCGCGACAAGGCCGCCTTCGGAGGTTGCATCGACTGTCGAGGTCAAGCGGCTTGGCGTCAGGTTGCCGACGATATGCATATCAAGCGTATGGCGTTGGCGGCCAGAGACGCGGGCGTCGTCAAGACGCACGTCCGCACTGCCACTGAGGCCGCCGCCGTTGTTCGCAAGCGAGACGCGTCCATCGATGCGGCCGATTGCGCGCTCACCCCAGATGGCGGCAAGTGGTGCGAGCGGCGCGTCTTCGATCTGCGCCGAGCCGGTGAGGGCGCGCCCGCGTTCTTCCCAATTGGCCCGCACGACGCCATCGCCCACTGCGACATTGACCGTCGCTTGCGTGCGCCGCTCGCTCCAGTCGATGGTGATCGGCGCGCGCGAGTAGATGGGCGAGTCCGCGAGCGCGCCGCGGCCTTCGACGCGCGCAGCGTGTTCGTCCAGATTGATTGTCGCCGTGCCGGCAAACGCCAGCGGCGCTTGCCTCAGACGCCCGCGCAGATCGAAGGTCGTGGCAATGGCCGTTAGCGGCCCCTGTGCATGCAGCGTCGCGGCGCGCACGCGCAATTCGCCAGCGCGCGCATCCGCGATGTTGGCGTCGAGCAGAATGGCTTCGGGTGTGAGCGTGAGATCGCCCGCGAGACGGCCTGTGAGCCCCGGCACAAGTCCATCGACAGCGCCGTTGACGTCGAGCTGCGCGGAGACGCCGCCGCTGGCAAATTGCGCGGAGCCCTGCGCGGCGAGCCCGCCCCATTGCCCATCCAACGCATCCAGCCCCAAGCTGCCGTCGCCGATGCTGACATTGGAGCTGGCGGTAAGCGCGCGGCCGGAAGCCGTGCCGGTGACATCGGCGCGCCCGACATAGCGATTGCCGTTGGGCGACAGCGTAAAGTTCAGCACCGGCTGCTCAACCACGACGCCGCCAGCCGAGAAGCTGGACATGGCGCCGCGCATGGCAAGCGAAGGACGCGAGATGCGGCCGGTGAGGCGTCCCGTCGCGTCGATGGCCCCGTCAATCGTCGCGCCGCCAAGGTCGATCGGGCCGCGCGCACTCGCCTCCAGCGCCAGGCTGGCCTCGCCGCGCACGATGCGGCCGGTTGCGCCGGCGCGCAGATGTTCGCCCTCGATGCGTGCGTAGGTGACGGTGACGCCGCCATTCTCGTAGCGCATCCGCGCGTCGAGTGTCGGAGCTGCGCCGAGCAATTGCGGGACGACGGCGGGCGCGCCGGAAATGCGCGACCCTTGGCCTTGCGCCGTGATCGCCCACACGCGCGCTTGGCGCTCGCCGTCGCGGAAGGCCCGCCACTGGCCGCCGGCTTCACCGCGCAAGTCAGGCGCCAATGCTTCCAGTTTGCGCGCGCGCCATTCGCCTGAGAATTCGCCGTCGTCGCCGTTTACCCAACCTTGCGCGCGAACCGAGACCGCGTCGCCGGTCAGCTCGGAGTTATTGAGCTGGAAGCGATGGCGCCGCCGGTCGTACTCAAGCGATGTGCGCAGGCGTGCATTGGCGAACAACGGCGCGGTTTGCGCTGGCGCACGCAGGTCGCCGTTCAGCGTGAAGGCGCTGTTCGTGAGCGCCGCCTCTATCGGCCCGCTCAGGCGTGTGGTTTGGCCGAGTGCATCAATCTGTTGCGCATCGAGAGAGGCGCGGATCGCCGTCGTGCCGCGCGCGCTGCGGAGTTCGCCCTCAAGCCGCGCGGCGCCAAGTGGGAATGGCGATTCGCGTGCGATATCCGATAGCTGGTTGGTTGTGGCGACGATGCGCGCCGGACCATCGAGCGCGCCGTCTTCGTCGAGCGCGCCTTCAAGGTCGACGGCCAGAAACGGCGTTTCGCCGTGGGCATCGAAGGTGTGCTCCCGCGCGCGGCCTGTAACGTGGAAGCTGAGGCTGGGGCCGATGCGATGCGCCAAAGTTTGCAACGCCGGCAGCGTGTCGAGTTGCGCCTGGCCTTGAATGGACCAATCGGACTCCGTCCATGCGGCGGCGCCGATCAGCAGCTGCGTCTGACCGGCGACGGCTTCGAAATGCGCGTTGCCACGCG
>JADLHI010000193.1 GCA_020848895.1 Hyphomonadaceae bacterium | reverse complement strand
GGTGAACCATTTGCCGCAGCTGAACAGGGCTTCGTGAACAGAGCGTTGACGGCGGCGCCTAGACCACGAACTGTTCGCGAACGATACGTTCGTCCAGCGCGTGGCCGGGGTCGAACAGCAGCGACAAAGCGGCGGCGGAATCCTCGCGGATTTCCACGGCGGTGACGTTGCGGGTTTCGACATTGTCAGCCGTCGAACTGACTGGCCGGCGGTCGGCTTCCAGCACCTCGATACGCACCAGGGATCGATGCGGCAGCAGCGCCCCGCGCCAGCGGCGAGGCCGGAAGGCGCTGATCGGCGTTAGCGCCAGGAGGCGCGAATTGATCGGCAAGATCGGCCCATGAGCGGAGAAGTTGTAAGCCGTGGAGCCGGCGGGCGTCGCCACCATCAATCCGTCGCAGAAAAGTTCAGGCAGCCGCTCGGCGCCGTCGATGCAGATGCGCAGCTTTGCCGTTTGCGCGGTTTGGCGAAACAGCGACACTTCGTTGAAAGCGCGCTCCTCCACGATCCCGGCCGCGGTTTCGCATCTAGCCACCAGCGGGCGCACGCGGATCGGTTCGGCTTTGGCGACGCGTTCGGGCAGATTCTCTTCGTGAAACTCATTCATCAGGAAGCCCACGGTGCCGCGATGCATGCCATAGACGGGCTTCTTGTCCTTGAGGCGCCGGCGCAGCGTATCGAGCATGTGGCCGTCGCCGCCGAGGGCGACGATCACGTCCGCCTCTTCGCCGGCTTCCCCGTACGTATGACGCAGGCGCCGCAAGGCCTCTTGCGCCTCTGGACGGGCGCTGGCGGTGAACGAGAGCTTCATGGGGAGGTCGGACGCTCTTTGCATATCGCCCAGGCGGGCCTAGGATTTTCCTAACACAGTCACGAACGGAGCGCGACCAATGGCCGATGACGCCGGAACATCATTGAAGGGCCGGGTGAGCGCGGAGGAATGGCAGGCGCGGGTCGATTGCGCCGCGCTCTATCGTCTGGTCGCGCTGTATGGCTGGGACGACATGATCTTCACGCACATTTCGATGCGCGTGCCGGGCCCCGAACACCACTTCCTGATCAACCCGTACGGTCTGTTCTTTGAAGAGATGACGGCTTCGTCGCTGGTGAAGGTCGACCTCGACGGCAACATCGTCGCCCCGACGCCGTACTACATCAATCCGGCGGGCTTCACGATCCACTCGGCCATCCACGCCGCGCGCGAAGATGCGCTGTGTGTGATCCATCTGCACACCGATGCGGGCGTCGGCGTTTCGGCGCAAAAGGACGGCCTGCTGCCGCTCACGCAAAATGCGCTGCTGACGCTGCCGAACCTTGCCTATCACGGCTACGAAGGCGTGGCGCTCAACCTGGATGAGCGCGAGCGCCTGGTGAAGGATCTTGGCGACAAGAACCTGATGCTCTTGCGCAATCATGGCACGCTGGCCGTTGGCTCAACGGCGGCCGCGGCGTTTGTCGGCATCTTTTTCTTCGAGCGGGCGTGCGCGCAGCAAGTAGCTGCACTGAGCGGCGGTCGCGAGACTGTGTTGATTGCGCCGGATGCTGCGCAAGAAGAAACGCGCAATGGCCCGGCGAAGGCCATGGGCGGGGTGTCGGGGTTGGCGTGGCCGGGGCTAAAAAGAAAGCTGGATCGCGAACTGCCGGGCTACGATTCCTAGGCATCGTCGCAGCGTTGGCGCCTGCACCAGCTGCGGCTGGCGCTTGGGTCGCGCCTCATGGTCAGACGATCGTAACGGCGACGGTGGGCGCGCACGAAGACGGCGGCGAGTATTACGAAGGCGCGGTCTATTACGAAGAACCGCTCGGCCGGCGCACCTCGGTCGTGATCACGCCATGGGCCGAATGGGACAATCACACCGAGGACGATTGGCGCGGCGAGGCGTTCGTTGGCGTCAAGCGCGTCCTGCGGCAACGCGAGGATAGTGTCATGGCGCTCCAGGCCGGGGCGCTTTGGGTGTCGCAGCCGGATTGGGAAACCTGCTCGGAGGGCGGCGCTGAAGTGCGCTTGCTCAATGGGTACGCGTTCGCCGAAGGCCGGGGCTTTCTGAATATCGAGAGTTCCTCGCGCGTCCTCGTCGGCGGCTGTGTCGGCGGGCGCTTGGACGTAACCGCTGGCTACCGCCCATCGGAGCGCTGGCTGACCATGGGGCAGGTCTTCTACGATTCCCCCGTGGCGCGCGAGGACACCGTCAAAGCTCAGGTTTCAGTGGTCAGATTCGACGCCCACGGCCGGGGCTGGCAAATTGGACTGCGCGCCACGTTGGATGGCGAGGATGCGGCGCCGGCGCTTGTGCTGGGCTTGTGGCGGTCACCCCGCGATTAGTCGCAATGGCGGTGGACTTTCTTCAGGCATAGTCACACATCCGCAAAACTTAGTTTGTAGGAACCGTTACAGAATGATGGGGCTGTTCAAACGCTTCGGCTTTGCGGCGGTGGTCGTCGCCGGTCTGGCGCTGATGCTCGTCGTCGTCGTCGGTAAGGCGACGACTGACGCGGTGTTCGGCGGCGGCTCGGCCCCGTCGGCGCCGGCGCAGGGCGGCGGCGGTCCAGGCGGCGGCAGAGGCGGCGGCGGCCCCACCAGCGTGGTCGCGGTTGCGGCCGAGATGCACACGTTCACGGACGGTCTCCAAGCGATCGGCACCGCGCAGGCGCGCGAAAGCATCGTGCTGACGCCGAAAGTCGCCGACACAATCCGCCGCTTGCGCTTCGAGAGCGGCGATCGCGTGCGCGCGGGCCAAGTGCTGGTTGAGATGTCGAGCGTCGAGCAGGCGGCAGACATGGCCGAAGCGCGCGCCGCGAACCAAGCGGCGCAGGAAGACCTCCGCCGCACGCAGGAATTGTTCAATCGCGGCTTCGCATCGCAAGCGCGCCTCGACACGGTGCAGGCGGCGGCTGATGCGGCTGCGGCGCGCCTCAACGCCGGCGGTTCGCGCATCGCCGATCGCACTATTCGCGCGCCGTTTGCAGGCGTGGTTGGTTTGCGGCTCGCGAGCCCAGGCCAGTATGTGCGTCCGGGCGATCAAATCGGAACGCTCGACGACACGTCGGAGATCAAGCTCGACTTCACCGTCACCGAAACGCAGATCGCGCGCATCGTCCAGGGTGTAAACCTCGTCGCCCGCACCGCCGCTTACCCGGACCGCACGTTTACGGGCACGATCGCCAACGTCGACAGCCGCGTCGATCCGGCCACGCGCACGGTCCGCGTGCGGGCGATGCTGCCGAATGAGGACGGCACGCTGCGGCCCGGCATGCTGATGACGGTCGATGTGCAATCCAATCCGCGCGAAGCGCTGGCGATCCCCGAGATTGCGATCCTGGATCAGATCGATGGCGCCTACGTCTATCGCGTCGTTGCGCGTGAAGGCGGCCAGTCCGTGGAACTCGCCCGCATTCGCGCCGGCCAGCGCGCCAGCGGCATGGCCGAGGTGTTGGAGGGCTTAAGCGCAGGCGATCAGGTCATCACCGAGGGTGTGCAGAGCCTGCGCCCCGGCCAGCCTGTACAGCTTGCGCCGTCGCAACCCGCAGCGGAAGGCGCGCTACCGCTGCGCCCGCGCGGCCGGTAAGCCAGAGGGATGACGCTTTCGGACCTCTCCGTACGCCGCCCGGTGCTGGCGACAGTGTTCTCGCTCATCATCATTGCGTTCGGTTTGATCGCGTTCACGCGCCTGCCATTGCGCGAATTGCCGGACGTTGACCGGCCGATCGT
>JADLHI010000192.1 GCA_020848895.1 Hyphomonadaceae bacterium | reverse complement strand
GCGCCGACAAGCTCACCGGGATGGCCGCGAATTGCATCGAGACATTCGCGCGACGACAAACCCGTGGTCACCACGTCCTCGACCATGAGCACGCGCTCTCCCGGCTTGATCTCAAAGCCGCGCCGCAGCTGAAACTCACCCTTGTCGCGCTCGACGAACATCGCGCGCGCGCCGAGGTGGCGCGCCGTCTCGTAGCCAGGAATGATCGCGCCGACGGCGGGCGAAACCACCGCATCGATCTTTCCGAACGCCGCCTGCGCTTTCTCGGCCAGCGCCTTGCACAAGCGTTCGGTCCGCGCCGGGTCCATGAACACCGCGTTCTTTTGAAAGAACACCGGTGAATGCAGGCCCGAGGAGAGGATGAAGTGCCCCTCCAGCAAAGCGCCAGCGGCGCGGAATTCGTCGAGAACTTGATCCTGATTCATGAGGCGGATGTAGCACCGACGCGGGCGTGCGGAAACGTCTATCCTTTGACGCGCTCGGCTTCCTTCACCGATCTGCTCGCGCGCATGGCGGCGAGAATGTTCACAAGGTGGCGCGCATCCGCGACCTCGATATCGAAGATCATGTCGAAGAAATCGACCGTCCGCGTCGCCAGGCGAAGATTGAGGATATCGCCCTGGTTCTCAGCGATGATGCTGCAAAGTTCGGCGAGCACGCCGCGCTTGTTCTCAACCGTCGCGACGATGCGGCCGACGGCGAGCGTCTTGTTGAGCGCTGTCGGCGTCCAGGCAAGATCAATCCATTCGCCGCCGCTATCTTCAAGGCTAGCGAGCGTTTCGCAGTCGATCGTGTGAATGACGATGCCCTTGCCCGGCGTATGCACGCCGATAATACGGTCGCCGGGGATTGGCGTGCAACACTCGGCGAAATGCAACGCAACGCCCGGCGTCAGGTCGCCGCCACGCACGTAGAGCTTGGCCTTCTCCAACTCCATCGGCCGGCGGCCCTCGTCCTTGCGGACTTTTTCCTTGAGGCCTGGAAACGCCGCCACCGCAACAGCGCTCGCTTTGATCGAACCTTCGCCGACGGAAACGAACAGCTCTTCTTCATCGTGTTTGCCAAGCGTTTCCGCGGCCTGTTTCAGCGCCGTGTCCGCGAGTTCATGCCCATAGCGGTGCAAGGCGTGCGCCACCAGATCGCGCCCAAGGCGTTCGAACTCTTCTCGCTTGGCATGCTTTTCCAAACGCCGCTGCGCCGCCTTGGCGCGGCCGGTTTTGGTGAGCCCTTCGTAGCCGGGCACCGGCGCGATCTTGTCGCCGGTGAGAATTTCGACGACATCGCCGTTGCGCAAAATCGTGCGCAGCGGCTTCTCCGCGCCATTGATCTTCGCGCCTGTGCAGCGATCGCCGACGCCAGAGTGCACGGCGTACGCAAAATCCAGCGGCGTCGCGCCCTGCGGCAGCGGGATCAGCGCGCCTTTCGGCGTAAACGCGAACACATGATCGGAATACATCTCAAGCTTCGCGTGCTCGAGGAATTCGCCCGCCTCACCGCCGTGCTCCGCGATCTCCAGCAATGAGCGCGTCGCCTCGCGCGCGTCGAGACCGGCATTGGCCGCCGTCTCTTCGTCGAAGCCGTAGGATTCGTTCTTATAGCGCCAATGCGCGGCGACGCCGTTCTCCGCGATTTGATCCATGTCCTCGGTACGGATCTGAATCTCGACGCGCACGTTGCCCGGCCCAATCACCGTGGTGTGGATCGAGCGATAGCCGTTGGGCTTTGGATTGGAGATGAAGTCTTCGAGCTGATCGGGGACGCAGCGCCAGGTTTGGTGCACAAGACCAAGCGCGCGGTAGCAATCGTCTGGATTGTTCACGATCACACGAAACGCATAAACGTCCGCAAGATCCGAAAACTCGATGCTCTTGCGCTGCAGCTTGCGCCAAATCGAGTAGGCCTGCTTTTCGCGCCCGTAGACACGCGCGTCGATGCCCGCGAACTCGAACACTTCCATGATCGTCTGGACGATGATCGCGACGTTGGCGCCTTTTTCGACGCGCAAAGTCGCAAGCCGCGCGTTGATCGTCGCTTCCATGTCCGGAAACGCCTCGTGGAAAGCGAGGCCCTCCAGTTCGCGCGCCATCTTCTCCATGCCGATGCGGCGCGCGAGCGGACCGTAAATTTCCAGCGTCTCAAGCGCGATGCGCCGGCGCTTCTCGGGTTTGGGAATGTGGCTCAGCGTGCGCATGTTGTGCAGCCGGTCGGCCAGCTTCACGATCAGCACCCGCACGTCTTTCGACATCGCGAGAATGAACTTCTGCAGGTTCTGCGCCTGTTTGTTCTCTTCACTTTGAATCTCAAGCTGCGAGAGCTTGGTGACGCCCTCAACCAATTCGTTGACCTGTGGGCCAAAGAGCTTGGTGATTTCTTCGGGCGTTGCGTCGGTATCTTCGATCGTATCGTGGAGGAGGCCCGCCACGATCGTGGCGGCGTCGAGTTTGTACTCGGTCAGAATGCCCGCAACTTGGATCGGATGCGCGAAGTACGGGTCGCCGGAGTGGCGCTTCTGACTGCCGTGCTTGGCCGTCGCGTACACGTACGCGCGGTTGATCAAATTCTCATCGACCGACGGATCGTACCCACGCACGCGCTCCACCAGTTCGAACTGGCGGAGATAGTTTTTGCGTGGGGTCGCGCCCGCGCCTGCCGCTGCTTGGCTGGCCGGGTCTTTGGCGGCGACTCCGTCACCGCCCGACATGTGCTCAGTACCGCTCGTCGCGCTGAGCTTCAGCCTCTTGCTGAAGCGCACGCAGAACGTCGTCTTCGCTGGTTTCAACCGGCGCGGCGATGGCCAGGCGATCCGACTCTTCTTCGGCCGCGGCGGCCGGCTGCACGTCCTGGTAGAGCATCACGTAGCTATCGCGAAGCTCTTCAGGGGTGATGGCGCCGTCGCCGATTTCGCGGAGCGAAACGACCGGGTCTTTATCGCGGTCGCGGTCGACCAGGGGTTCCGAACCCGAAGAAATGTTGCGCGCGCGGTGCGCGGCCAGCAGCACCAGCGAGAACCGGTTTGGGATTTTTTCTACGCAATCTTCGACGGTTACGCGAGCCAAGGCGTGCTTCCTCAGGGTCAAAAAGGGTCGGAACGAGACCCAACCTAGTGGGCCTCGCGGTTTTTCGCAATGCGGCAAGGGCGTTAGCCGGCCGCCGGGGTCAGGGAAAGATCACCAATGCGGCGATAGCCATAATC
>JADLHI010000191.1 GCA_020848895.1 Hyphomonadaceae bacterium | reverse complement strand
TCATTCGCGGACCCCATCAGGGCCAGCAGTCAAAGTCGACTGCACACAAAGGCCGAAGACAAGACTGCACCCGACCAATACGCCGAAACATCGAAATCCAACTTGCAACGCGGGAGCCATCCAGACAGGACATAGGGGTGGAGCCGAATTCGTTCGCGCCAATCACCCAGAAACCAGCTACGATCTAAGTGGAGAGATATTCGAAATCGGCCAATTGAGAGCCGAGAATGTCGGCACCGCTTAGATCTCCGGCCGTTGCGGGATGAAATGCCGGCTCCGCCCACCGATATCGCGGTGGCCACACTACGCCTTCGCACACTGCCTTTAGTTCTTCGCGGATCTCTTCATCTGTGGCGACGCGAGAAGCCCTTGGACACAACACCGCGATCAGAGCGACCTCGATGCTCTCAGCGTCCCAATGCGGCGACGCCACAAACCGCAATTGATCAATCGAACGGTACACGCGACCAACCGGCGAGTCCGCCTTATTATGACGACTACGCACCCGATCCTGAAACGGCTTGGTCGCTGCATCAAAATCATCAGGAAAGGCAAAGCGTCCCATCTTGCGTTCAATGGCGGCGGCAAAGCGAATGGCGCGATCTTGGCTGGTGAAACCTTCCTGCCTGTCCCACTCGGCCAACAATTCCTTACTGACGCTCATGATGCGCGCGAGATCGACGAAGGTCCCCTCGGCTGGCGGATGTTCGAGCGTCGTCAAAGACGGAAATCGGCCATTGGCGATTTCCTTTTGCTTGGACTCCAACTGCACAAGCGGGCTGACCGCAACCACCGGCTTGTCCAGCGTAAGACGCACGACATCGCAGGTTTGAGAAACAACAACGAGACCCGCGATATTGTCTGGGTTCTCGCGTGCATCAAATGCTTCACCGGCTTCCGACGTATCTGCGAACAAGAACCCGCCGACGCCCAGGGCATAGTCGCCCTGACGCCACTTAAGGAGCTTCTCTCCGATCAGCTCCGCGTCTGACTTCTCGTCGGTCACTGGCGACAGGCATTCTCTAACCGCGCTTCATCGGGATGCGACGTGAGCGACTAGCTTTGGATGGAATAGGCGGACCATCATCCGATTCTGTATCCGTTGCAGAATCGGAAAAATATCCGATCCCTAGTGTGCGCGTGCGAAGGCTCGCATAGCCCTCCGCCGAATTGGTGATCACGGGCCTGCCCTGTCCGCGCCCCAGCACGATCTGTGCTTCTTGAAAGCGCCCTTGCATCAGCAGAGCAAGCGGCGTCGTGCCGAGAAAATCAGGCATAGCGAGCGCCAGCCG
Organism: Hyphomonadaceae bacterium; assembly: GCA_020848895.1. Classification (GTDB taxonomy): domain Bacteria; phylum Pseudomonadota; class Alphaproteobacteria; order Caulobacterales; family Aquidulcibacteraceae; genus Vitreimonas. The sequence continues at coordinate 7,374 of JADLHI010000191.1, read as the reverse complement.
ATTGGCCTCAGATGAGCCGCGGTCGATGTAGCGCAGGACGGTAAGGAGTTCGGCCAGACGCGTTTGGTTTGCGCTCCGCACCGGCCCACCTTGCGACCAATTGTGAAGCGTGCGCCGATCGACTTCCAAGAGGCTTGCAAGCTCGTCCCAGGTAAAGTTGGTCAAGCGCCGAACCTCGTAAAGGTTCTCGCGCGCAGCCTCTTTGTTGACTGCAGCGCCTACCTCTTTGATCGGCGCTGAAAGATCGGGCAGCCGGCAACGCACAAAGTCATCATCTTGCCAGTCAAGAAAATTGCTCGTCTGGCGAAGGTTCACCGAATGCCACAGAAGCGTCGACACATCGCCGGGCGGCGACGCGGAGCTGATGTCAGTTGTGAAGTCGCGCATACGCAGCGGCTTCAAATCGAGCACACGACTGCGATCGCGACGAGAGAATCCGCGCGGGCGTGAATGGTCATAAGCTAACGCCATCTCAGACTTCCTCCCCGCCAAATGCCTCAATCAATTTGGGTCGCGCCGCCCAATAGAAAAACGTGTTGATGCGCGTGGCCAAGTCATAAACGAGGTTCGCGGCGCCTTCTGGATCGAAAGGTATGGGCGTTGGTTGATGATCTCGAAATGAATCGAGATCGAATATCCAAGACTTTTCTTCGATCGGCGGCAAAAGGCCAAGATCGTGCGTGGCGCGCGCGGGCATCAGGCCCCAGCGCAGAAGGAGGTTGCCTTCTTTCGTATTGCAGAGCGCCTCGGTCAGGCTGTGTTGGATATGCTCTCTCAAAACCGAAGAGCTAAAGCTGCCGATCTGTGGGACAAAAAGTTCGCCAAGCACTTCCATCTGGGGCGGCACAATCTGATTGACGAAACGGACGCCCGTACGCGTCACCACCGTGGGATTGATGGTCTTTGCCATCGCCTCCAACACTTCACTCAGCCGTTCTTTGAACTCGACACGATTGGTGTAGTTTTTGGTTTGGAACGCCACGAAGTCTGGCGCCAGCGAGATGGCCCAAATTCTTTCCGGGTCGCTGAAACGCCACGTCGTCGTCTCCTTGAGCGAGGGCGCATTACCCTCAGCCACTTGCACCGACAGAGCCGGTTGCGCTTCCGCCAACGGATACGCGTGGCGGATCATCTCCTGAAACGGGGCGACGAACTCGCGCTTCTGGATCGAGAAAATCTCGGCAAACCGGAGCTGCGCCAATACGCCCGTTAACGGCGCGCGCTTGAGTTCAATGCGCTTTTCAGCCGGGGGACCGAAGAGTGGATCGACCTCGGACTTCGGCATTGGCTGTTCCCCTTCTCGAAGCAGAACCATACTTGTGGGAAATAGATTGGGAAATAGTTTTCTCCAGACCTTGCGCTTTCCACGTTTCGGTGTTAATTTGGGAAATAGATTGGGAAATGGGACCTGGAGTAGGTTAATTCGGACGAAGGGAGGCGTCCGGGTTCCGCAGAAGAGGAACTGTCGAAAATGCCGGATGGATTTAGCCTGGGAGGCCGGCGCACGCTTACGCTCGCCGATGAACTCCTCATCGACATCGCCATCAAAATTCAGCTTCCGCCCGGTCTCTACGCGTTGGCGCTCGACCGCTATCAGACGATCTCCGATTGGATGGAGCGTCCCGGCAGTCCGCTCCGCGGTCTGATTGACCAAATCCATGCTCAAGGCTCCGTACTCATCGGCACGACCATTCGTTGCCGTGACGACGAAGACTTGTTCGACCTCGATATGGTTACAGAGCTTTTGGTCTCAGAATGGATCGAGCCAGAAGCGGCGCTCGACCTGGTTGAAGAAGCACTCGCCGGCGCCAAGGGCTCTCGTTATTGGAGCAAGACCGACAGGCAGACTCGTTGCGTTACCGTCGAATACGCAGAGATGCACATCGACGTGACGCCGATCGTGCGCCTCGCAAACACGCCAGATCGTGTGGGCCATATCTTTCACGCGAAGAAAGGCACGCCCGCCTCGCAGCATCGCCGAATCGAAGCGAACCCATGGGGCTTCGGTCGCTGGTATGCGGCGCAGACGCCTGCCGATGATTGGTTTGGCGACCTCCTCCTCGAACGGTCGCTTTCGGCCAACGGTCGCATTGCCAAATCGGCCGACGTAGAGCCCCCGCCGGGACAAGAGGAGCTTTACCGCAAAGCGCGCGCGACTGTTGCGTTGCAGCTCATCAAGCGTCACGTGCAGATGCTTTACGACCGGCGTCCGAATATCCGCCGTCCGCCTTCTGTCGCGCTCTCCTGCAGCGTCGGCTGGAACGCCGGTGGCGAGCGCACGCTGCTCGACGAAGTCATCCATCAAGCTGCGGCGTTTCGCGCCAAACTCATCAACGCCAACGCAATCGCCGAGTGCGTGGAGATTAGAAATCCGGAATGGGAGCCGGATCTCTTCACAGATCGCTGGCCAGAAAATCTCGACGCGCAGCGTCTCTTCATCAACGACCTCAACCGCTTCATCGCAGCGCTCGAAAAAGCGCGCAGCGCAACGAGCGATGAGCTGGAACGTATCTTCGCCACCTTGTTCGGTGAGCGCGTGACAACCGATGTCCTCAGCGAAAAAGCCGCGCGTGAGGGAACCCGTTTCAGCGCGCCGGGACCAAGCGTCCAGCCCCGTTCCGGCAGGGTCGTCGCCAGCACTTCGACGCTCGGCGGTGGCTCAGTGGTTCGCCCGCGCAAGCAGACTTTCTTCGGCAGTGATGACTGAACGTGCGGCCGTTTTCGCTCTCTGATCAACAGCGCGCGATTGCGGCTGCTTGGACCTCATTCCGGATTGTCTCAGAAGGTCCGTGGTGGACGACCTGGGAAGGCATGCTCACGCCGAACGAAACGAGCTATCGGGTGCAGGTCACGCTTGAGGCGCGCATGCGTCTGCCTTGGGGCGCGTATGTTCGCCCACGCTCAATCTTTCCACGGGTCGTTGTGCTGTCTCCGCGGCTTGAGCCCCGCAACGGCTATCTCCCGCACGTCTACATGGACCGCGAAGATCCGCCCGCGTCCCCGCTCTGCCTTCATTTGCCTACCTATGATCAATGGGCGCCGGGCGATCCTCTGACAGTGACCACGTTGCCGTGGGCCTCACTCTGGCTCTTCTATTACGAGTTTTGGCGCGAGACGGACGTGTGGATCGGTGGAGGCATGCATGTCGGCGAGCCGGAGTATGAAGAATGGAGAAAGACCCAAGGGCCGGTGGAGCAGGTGATGGGCGCTCCCGCGAAAGCGGGACCTTACAGACGCTCCGCAGACCTCTCAGCTTTCCGCATGACCGGGACTTTCGCATCCTTTCCCTTGATGGCGGCGGCATCAAAGGGATTTTCACTGCCGCCTTCCTGGCACGCGTGGAGCGAGAGTTTCTAAACGGCGAGTCTATCGGAAGGCATTTCGACCTCGTCGCCGGGACATCAACTGGGGGCCTCATTGCGCTTTGCCTCGCAGCCGGCAAGACCGCGCAAGACGCGCTCAAGCTCTATCTCGAAAACGGCGCGGCCATCTTCGATCCGGTTTCGTGGCGCCTCCTGAAGGCCGGATTCGATACTGCTCCGTTGCATAACGCAGCCAACGACGTTCTCGGCGACCGCGTGCTCAGCGACGCGTCCGTGCGCCTCTGCATTCCTGCTGTAAATGCGCGCAAGGCAGAACCTTGCATGTTCAAGACGCCGCACCATCCCGACTACAAATTCGACGCAGGCGAACGCATGATCGACGTAGCATTAGCGACAACAGCAGCTCCCACATTTTTCCAGCCGCACGAGACATCCAACTACGTTTTGCTTGATGGCGGCCTTATCGCCAACAATCCGGTGATGGTCGCTGTGGTCGACGCCCTCTCCTGCTTTGACATCGCGCGACGCCAGGTGAGCATTTTGTCGATAGGCACCGGATCTCCACAGCCGATCATAACTGAAGAACAGATGAGCGGCGGCCGGAAAGCTTGGAGCACAATCCACGATAGCTTCATCTATTACGCCGACAAGAACGCCACCGGTCAGGCAGGCCTTTTGATTGGCCGAGATCGCATGATCCGCGTCGCGCCCGAGGGCGACGATGCCCTGATTGATATGACAGATGCCGCCAGCGCCATCGAGCGCCTGCCAGTGGCGGCAGAGGCCGCCGTGACGGCATGCGCCGGGAGGATCGCTGCAATGCTTAGCACGCGCGCAGAACGACCTAGCTTTTACCACGGCCCACACGCTGTCAGTCCTATTTGGTCTGACGCGCCTTCGTGAACGACCGCACTTGGTGGGGCGAGCGCCGCTCGTCCCGCCAAACGTGCAAAAGTGTGCGTTCTGCCAAAGTGCGCACTCAATCGTGTCGTGCCAGCAGCCAACTTCCGAAAATGCCCCGATGGAGCGCTGAATTGCGCGCAGATCGCGAATGTCCGCTTGTGAGAAACTCACCTTGTTGCCGGCGTCTGCAATTGCCCCCGGAGCGAACTCGGGAAGTCGCTCCAAGCCGCCGAATTCCGACTGGACTAGCGTGGGAAGAAGAGCGTGGATGCGTCAACGGAGACAAGCGCATGTCGCAATGCAACACGAGGCTGATCTCGCGCTAATGCCATAGCCCTTCTCCACCGTTCCACCGCCCTTCGCCCCGCCGTTGCCGGGGCTTGCGGTTGTGCCGGGATCTTCCGGCGCAATGAAGGGCAAGCACATGACCAAGAAGCCACACCGCAAAGTGCGGGCGACCGCGCCAAAGAAACCCACCGCGCGTTCGACGCCTCCAAAAAGCAAAGCTTCAAAACTCAGCAAAGTGATCGCAGCACTGCAAAGCCCAAAAGGTACGACCGTTCCCGCTTTGATGCAGATCACCGGCTGGCAAGCGCATTCGGTGCGCGGCGCACTCTCCGGAGCGCTCAAGAAGGACCGCGGCCTTACGATCACATCCGAAAAGAGCGGCGCCGAGCGCGTCTATCGCATCGAGTCGGGTCGCTAATGTCGCGGCGGGCGATCGCGCTCATCTGGGAACGCATGGTCGAGTTGGCCGAGTCAGCTAACGACGAAGTCGTATCCGGCCAGCGTTCCGCCGACGCGGCCTCAGCTCAACGGATCGCTGACGTTGCTGGCGATTTGCATACTCTAGCGCAGGCCATCGTCATCCTCACCTGCGAGGATGGCAATGCCTGAGCGTTTCGACGTTCGCGCGCTCGATGATATGAACATCGCTCAGCTGCGACGGGCCTGGATGCAGCAGCTCGCAGAACCACTGCCGCCACTGCGTGCTCCCGAGCTGTTACGGCGAGAACTGGCCTGGAGATTGGAGGCGCGCATTTATGGCGACATTGATGCGCGCCTACGTCAGCGCCTCGATCAGCGCAGCAAACCGACGGGCAAGCGCGGCAAACAGAAAGTCCGAACAGCCGCAACTCCCGTCGGCACGACGCTCGTGCGCGAGTGGGATGGCATCCCCTACTCAGTTGTCGTTCTGAAGGAAGGTTATCTGTTCAAGGGCGAGACGTTTCGGTCACTGAGCCAGATCGCGCGCCAGATCACAGGCGTGCATTGGTCAGGCCCTCGCTTCTTTGGCCTTCAAGGCAAAGCCCCGTGACCAACCAACGTCGCTTTCGCTGCGCGGTCTATACCCGCAAGTCGACCGAAGAAGGTTTGGATCAGAGCTTCAACTCGCTCGATGCGCAAAGAGCGGCATGCGAAGCCTATGTTGCAAGCCAGGCCGGTGAAGGCTGGCAACTCATCAAGACAGCCTATGACGATGGCGGGTTCTCGGGCGGTTCAATGGAGCGTCCCGCCCTGCTGCGTCTGCTGCACGACATCGATGTCGGTCGCATCGATATCGTCGTGGTCTACAAGGTCGATCGGCTGACACGCTCGCTGGCAGATTTCGCGCGCATCGTCGAACGCTTCGACGCTAAGGGCGCTAGCTTCGTTTCGGTTACCCAAAGCTTCAACACCACAACCAGCATGGGACGGCTCACGCTCAACGTGTTGCTCTCGTTTGCTCAGTTCGAGCGCGAAGTGACCGGCGAGCGCATCCGCGACAAGATCGCCGCTTCCAAAGCCCGTGGTCTCTGGATGGGTGGCAATCCGATGCTGGGCTACGATCCCGCAGGGCGTTCGCTTGAGATCAACCGGATCGAGGCAGAGCACGTCCGCTACATCTTCAATCGCTATCTGGAGCTGGGTTCGGTGCATACGCTGGCGAGCGATCTCGCGGCCAAAAGCATTCGAGCGAAGGCCTGGATCACCAAGAAGGGCAAGCGCGCTGGCGGCGGCGTGCTGGCGCGCGGGGCGCTCTATCACCTCCTTCGTAACCGGCACTATCTCGGTGAGATCGTCCACAAGGGCAAACCTCATCCCGGACAGCACGCTGCGATCATCGAACGCGATCTGTTCGAGCGCGTGCAACAGAGTCTGGCTACCAACATTCACGAGCGGCGGACGCGCAGCGAAAGGCCCGGCGGATCTCATCTCTCGCAGCTTGTCTTCGATGATCGCGGCAACATCATGAGTGCGAGCCACTCGCGCGGAAAGGCGGGCAAGGCGCATCGCTATTACGTATCGAAGGCCATCATCACCGGCGCCAAGGCTGATGCCGGCTCGCTTGGTCGCGTGCCCGCACGACCTTTGGAGGCGCTTATCGACGATCGGCTCACGGCGCTCGCGCCAGACGGCAGCTTCACTTGGGCTTGGGCGCGCAGCATCATCTCACGTGTGATCGTCGGCGCAGATAAGATCTCGGTCACACTCGGAGAGGAAGTTGATGCTGCTGGACTGCTTGAGGCACCGCCAGCGGGCGATGCATTCGACGCGACCTCGCGAACCCTTACAATAAATGCTCGCCTGGGTCGGCGCGGCGGATCAATGCGTATGCTTGATCCAAGTGGTCGACGCGTCGTCGATCGGCCAGAGCCCAGTCCAATCTTGATCGAGGCTTTGGCCAAGGGCTGGCGTTGGCGGTCATCATTGTTGAGCGGCGCCTACGCCAACAGTAGCGCGTTGGCAGAAGCGGAAGGCATGACCCAGACCGCGCTTCATCGCTATTTGCGCTTGGCCTATCTGGCGCCCGACTTGATGCGCGAGATCTTGGAAGGCCGGCAGCGGCCTGGTCTGTCGCTCGATCAACTCTGCCGCGCCGAGTTGCCGCTATCGTGGGAAGCCCAAAGACGTCTCTTGTCGGCTAACGTCACTGGTTGACTGCACACTCCGCGCACCGTCGTCAGCGAACACGCCGCTGAGACAAATGAAACCCTACTACTCAGATCGGCTTGAGAGACAAACGCCGCTTTCCACCCACCGAGCCGTGGAGACATCGATGCGGAGACGGGCCATGCACGGAATAGCGCCGACATTACCGGTGCTTGCGGCGTTCGAAACCAAACGACATGGGAGTAGGATGACTGGCTGGCGGACAGAGAGGGAT